>NZ_JAPVZJ010000008.1:0-72143 GCF_041432295.1 Streptococcus sp. 27098_8_109 | reverse complement strand
TGACAGAGAGTCTTTTGCATAGTATTCTAATTATTTTCAAGATAAAATTCAAAGCGTTCGCCTACATACTGACTTTTTACGTATTCAAAAGCAGTACCATCTTCTAGGTAGGAAACTTGAGTTAAACCAAGAATAGCATGTCCTTTTTCAACTTCCAAATAGTGGGCAATTTTTTCCTTAGCAAGGCGAGCATAGATGGTCTGCTGTGATTTACCAATACGGTAGCCATGTTTTTGCAAGGTTTGGAAGAAATGACTGGTGATTTCTTCTTTTTTAAAGTCCTTAATGAATTTTTCAGGAATAGAAGCAACTTCATAAACCAGAGGAACTTGGTCGGCATAGCGAACACGTTCCATTCGGATAATATTTTCGGTAGGAGAAATTCCTAGTTTAGCAACTTCCTGCTCATTGGGAATGGTTTTTCTGTAGGAAATGAGTTGGCTAGAGGGAACTTTACCTTGGGACTTAACAATTTCAGTAAAACTGGTTGTCCCTCTCATCTTTTCTTGTACACGTGTACTGGATACAAAGGTGCCGCTTCCTACACGGCGCTCTAAGACGCCTTCTTCGACTAATAGAGATACGGCTTGGCGGAGAGTCATGCGACTAACCGCAAACTGCTCTGCTAAATCTCGTTCACTGGGAAGCCTCTCGCCAATGGCCCAACGATGTTCGTCAATATCTTTTTTAATCTGATCATGGATTTTCATATAAGCGGGTAGCATATTTTTCACTTCATTTCTATCTTTTCTCTATTGTACCCCAATAAACTAGAAAAAGTCAAACTTCGCCTTGTTAAGTTGGTAATTCGCCCTTATTTGTGATAGAATATTGAAAAAAGATATTTCTTTTGAGAAAGGAAAAAGATGAGCAACATTTCAACTGATTTGCAAGATGTAGAAAAAATCATCGTATTGGACTATGGTAGCCAATACAACCAGCTGATTTCACGCCGTATCCGTGAGATTGGTGTTTTTTCAGAACTAAAAAGCCATAAAATTTCAGCTGCTGAAGTTCGTGAAATCAACCCTGTAGGAATCATCCTTTCAGGTGGTCCAAACTCTGTATACGAAGATGGTTCATTCGATATTGACCCAGAAATCTTCGAACTCGGAATTCCTATTTTGGGAATTTGTTACGGTATGCAGTTATTGACCCATAAACTTGGAGGAAAAGTTGTCCCTGCAGGTGATGCTGGAAATCGTGAATACGGTCAATCAACCCTAACACATACACCATCAGCTCTTTTTGAATCAACACCTGATGAACAAACTGTTTTGATGAGCCATGGTGATGCAGTTACTGAGATTCCTGCCGACTTTGTTCGTACAGGTACATCAGCTGATTGCCCATACGCAGCCATCGAAAACCCAGATAAACACATTTACGGTATCCAATTCCACCCAGAAGTTCGTCATTCTGTATACGGAAATGATATCCTTCGTAACTTTGCTCTTAACATTTGTAAGGCTAAAGGCGATTGGTCAATGGATAACTTCATTGATATGCAGATTCAAAAAATTCGTGAAGCTGTTGGTGATAAACGTGTCCTTCTTGGCCTTTCAGGTGGGGTTGACTCATCTGTCGTTGGGGTTCTTCTCCAAAAAGCGATTGGCGATCAATTGATCTGTATTTTCGTAGACCACGGTCTTCTTCGTAAAGGAGAAGCGGACCAAGTTATGGACATGCTTGGTGGTAAGTTTGGTTTGAATATCGTCAAAGCAGACGCTGCTAAACGTTTCCTTGATAAACTTGCTGGCGTTTCTGACCCAGAACAAAAACGTAAAATTATCGGTAATGAGTTTGTCTATGTATTCGATGACGAAGCAAGCAAGCTCAAAGATGTGAAATTTCTTGCTCAAGGTACTTTATATACAGATGTTATCGAGTCTGGTACGGATACAGCTCAAACTATCAAGTCACACCACAACGTGGGTGGTCTTCCAGAAGACATGCAGTTTGAATTGATTGAACCACTCAACACTCTCTATAAAGACGAAGTTCGTGCTCTTGGTACAGAGCTTGGTATGCCAGATCATATTGTATGGCGCCAACCATTCCCAGGACCAGGACTTGCTATCCGTGTCATGGGTGAAATCACTGAAGAGAAACTAGAAACCGTTCGTGAGTCAGACGCTATTCTTCGTGAAGAAATTGCTAAAGCAGGTCTTGACCGTGATATCTGGCAATACTTCACAGTGAACACAGGTGTTCGTTCAGTTGGTGTTATGGGTGATGGTCGTACTTATGATTACACAATCGCTATTCGTGCTATCACTTCTATCGATGGTATGACAGCTGACTTTGCAAAGATTCCTTGGGATGTCCTTCAAAAGATTTCTGTACGTATCGTAAACGAAGTAGACCATGTTAACCGTATCGTCTACGACATCACAAGTAAACCACCTGCAACAGTAGAGTGGGAATAAACCTATAAATACTTTACTCTTATAGTAAATGAAAAATAAGGATTTCGAGAGAACAAATTCGTTCTCTCTTTTTTTTAGCTGAATATTTTAAGTAAAAGGTTAAGCTATTCTTTCATAAAACAAGACAGAATAGTTGCCTCCAAAGTCTCATCATAAGAGAACAGTTATATTTTCTGGATCTACTTTTGAGATGGTAAAAATAGATATACTGATATTCATACCTTTTATCATATCCTTGATTTCCTAAGTTTTAAAGACAGTTTAATCAGGATTTCTTTTATATGTCGATTAAGAAATAAATAATATGTCTTGAATCCTACTATAGATGTATAAAGAGTCATTTTGTTTCGTATCAGTATTAATCCGTTCCGATACTGGTTTTTGAATTGTAGAAAATTCTAGTATAGTAGTTAGGAAGTTTTTATAAATTTATTATATTTAATTTTTGAGTTGATACCTTTACTTTTTTAGTTAATTATGTAATAATGTTAACAATAAAAATAAATGAAAGTAGGTGTTTCTATTGCATAAAGCAGTAAAACAAGAAAAAGGTCATGGCTATCTTCGTAAAACTAAGTTAGGTTTGTTAAGTGGTATTATCCTAACGACTGCTTTAGGGAGTTTATTTTTAAATGGGATTGTAAGCGCTGACGAACAACCTACTAATCCAACAACAAGCGTCCAACCAAGTCAACCGGCAGGTGAAAGTTCACAAAATGAGTTTGAAACTAGTACATCTCATGCTGTAAAAGAAGCAGAGTTGAAGGCAAAAGTAGAAGAAGTGAAAGCGCTAGGTATCACTGTAAATGAAACACCAGTTGAAAATGTAGGTACAGCTAATACTCCTTCTGAAGTAAATCCGTTACGAACAACTGCTGAAGAAAAAGTTGACGCTGAAATTCAGTCTTTAGAATCAGCAAAAGCAGAGAAAGTACAAGCTGATGCTGATCGAGCTAAGATTGAAGAGTTTAAAAATAATCACCTTACTGCAAATTATGTCAACGTAAAAGATAAGATTGCAAGTCAAGTGAATTCAAGATTAGCGTCCGATGATGTCAATAAAGAAATAACACTCAGTAATTTGACTTCTACTGAGGGTGAAGTTCGTTATTTAAACACAGACTCAGTCGATGTAAGAACTAGAGAGGGCGTTGCAGATGCTTTAGGTCGCGATGTAACTACGACTGACACACACGTAACTGTTAAAACTGGAGCAGCTAATCTTCCGGGATTGGAGAAACTTAGGGCTAAGGATAGTAGTGCTGGTTATAGCGGATATATTGTAGAAGCGAAAAACGGTGAAACTTTTACTTACACAGTGAATTTAGATCCAACCAGTGTATTAACATCTAAATATGGTGTTGCAAGTATTGATACAAGTCTCCGTTTGAATTACACTTTACCTGAGGAAACGAAAGTCTATGCAATTATTCGTGGTCAAGCAATTTTACAAGAAATTTTCGTTAAGAACTTATCTAGACGGGTTGCAGGTCAATCGGACTTAGTTAAGTACACTAAGACATTTACTTATAAAGATGCTAAAGGCCAAGAAATTCCGTTAGATAAATTACTCTCTACAATATTAAATGAACAGGCTTTCGGTGGTGAATCTGTAATTAAACCATCAGATGTACCTGAGAAAAAAATTAAAGAGTTCGAATTAAGGTCACCTATTGGCTCAACAGGACAGGTACTATACGAGTTAAGGAGAGAAAATTCTCTTATAGGTGAAAATATGATTTCATCAAGTAATTATCTAAATGCGCGTATGCCAAGAGGACAAATATCTGCTTATTTAAGTCAAAATACCTTCACCAATAAGATTCCTAAGGTTGAGATAATAGATCCAGATAAGGCTTTGAACGGTGTATCTCGTGACTATCATTTGGTGACTTATACAGAGGTTCAACATAAAGGTAAGGTTACTCAAAAGTTTGTCGATGAACAAGGTGCTGAGATTCGACCGTCTGTTACAAGTGAGGTAAAAGCAGTAGGGGAGCAAATTACATTAACTCATCCTACGGATATTGACTTTGAGAACAAGCGTTATACCTTTAAAGACCAAGATAAACAAGATATTACAGAGATTGTAAAAGGTGAAACTATTATAACTTATGTTTATAAACATAAGTATGAAAATAATTTATCACCTGTTGAGATTGAAACTCCTATTCCGATTGAGACTACTTATGTTGCAGACCCAACGAAGGAAGTAGGTGACAATGAGACTGTCGATAATGGAACTGCGGGTAAGGTTGTAACTTCAACACCTAAGATTGTAAATGAATTAACAGGAGAAGTTACTGATGGTCAACCTACTGAGAAACGTACTGAAATGCAACCTAAAGTAGTTAAAGTAGGTACGAAACCAACAGTTGTAGAAACAACTACTCCATATACAACACGTTATGTGGAAGATAATGCAAAAGATAAAGACTATCGTGAAGTAACAAAATCTGGTAAAGCTGGTAAAACAACTACTACGACAACTTATACCTTGAATCCTAATACAGGTACAGTAACATCGAACGAACCAACCACGATTACTGAAGAAGCAGTAGAAGAAGTTATCACAGTAGGTACGAAACCAAAGGTTGAGGCACCAAAGGTTGAAACACCAAAAGTTGAAACACCAAAAGTTGAAACACCAAAAGTTGAAACACCAAAAGTTGAAACACCAAAGGTTGAAACACCAAAGGTTGAAAGGCCAAAAGTTGAAACACCAAAGGTTGAAAGGCCAAAAGTTGAAAGGCCAAAAGTTGAAACACCAAAGGTTGAAAGGCCAAAAGTTGAAAGGCCAAAGGTTGAAAGGCCAAAAGTTGAAACGCCAAAGGTTGAAAGGCCAAAAGTTGAAACGCCAAAGGTTGAAAGGCCAAAAGTTGAAACACCAAAGGTTGAAAGGCCAAAAGTTGAAACACCAAAGGTTGAAACGCCAAAGGTAGAAGTACCAAAATCAAAGACACCAACTGAACAATCGACAAAAGAAACTTCACAAATTCCGACTTCTGTAGCAAGTAAGAGAGAGGAATTGCCTAATACAGGTACAGAAGATCATGCTAATCTTGTAGTCTTAGGACTTCTAGGAGTTTTGAGTGGATTTGGATTTCTTGCACACAAGAAAAAAGAAGTGGAGAAATAGTTTTTTCTAACCTATATTAGAAAAGGGCTCACATCTGTGGGCTTTTTCTCTTTGACAATCTTTTTGCTTTAATAATCTAAAAGATTAGAATTGTCAAAACAATCTGTCTAGGCTTGATTTTATGGCTTATTTACTATAAAATGAGAAGGAAAAACGTCAAACTTTTATATTGCAAATAGGAGAAAACATGACAAAAACATTAAAACGTCCAGAGGTTTTATCACCTGCAGGGACTTTAGAGAAGCTAAAGGTAGCTGTTCAATATGGAGCAGATGCTGTCTTTATCGGTGGTCAGGCCTATGGCCTTCGTAGCCGTGCCGGAAACTTTACTTTCGAACAGATGGAAGAAGGTGTCCAGTTTGCGGCCAAGTATGGTGCTAAGGTTTATGTGGCTGCCAATATGGTTATGCACGAAGGAAATGAGGCTGGTGCTGGTGAGTGGTTCCGTAAACTACGTGATATCGGAATCGCGGCAGTTATCGTGTCTGATCCAGCCTTGATTATGATTGCGGCTACAGAAGCACCAGGTCTTGAAATCCACCTCTCTACCCAAGCAAGTGCCACTAACTATGAAACACTTGAGTTCTGGAAAGAACTAGGTTTAACTCGTGTCGTTTTGGCGCGTGAGGTTTCAATGGAAGAATTGGCAGAAATTCGCAAACGTACAGATGTTGAGATTGAAGCCTTTGTTCATGGAGCCATGTGTATTTCTTACTCTGGTCGTTGTACTCTTTCAAACCACATGAGTATGCGTGATGCTAACCGTGGTGGTTGCTCTCAGTCTTGTCGTTGGAAGTACGACCTTTACGATATGCCATTTGGGAAGGAACGTAAGAGTCTTAAAGGTGAAATTCCTGAAGAATTTTCAATGTCAGCCGTTGATATGTCCATGATTGACCATATCCCAGATATGATTGAAAACGGTGTGGACAGTCTCAAGATTGAAGGACGTATGAAGTCTATTCACTACGTATCAACAGTAACAAACTGCTACAAGGCAGCTGTTGATGCTTATCTAGAAAGTCCAGAGAAGTTTGAAGCTATCAAGCAGGACTTGATTGATGAAATGTGGAAGGTTGCCCAACGTGAATTAGCAACAGGTTTCTACTATGGTACACCATCTGAAAATGAGCAGTTGTTTGGTGCTCGTCGTAAAATTCCTGAGTATAAGTTTGTCGCTGAAGTGGTTTCTTACGATGATGCGACACAAACAGCAACCATTCGTCAACGGAATGTCATTAACGAAGGCGACCAAGTTGAGTTTTATGGCCCAGGTTTCCGTCATTTTGAAACATATATCGAAGATTTGCATGATGCCAAAGGCAATAAAATTGACCGCGCACCAAATCCGATGGAACTCTTGACTATCAAGGTTCCACAACCTGTTCAAGCTGGAGACATGGTTCGAGCTCTTAAAGAAGGTCTCATCAATCTTTATAAGGAAGATGGAACCAGCGTCACAGTGCGTGCTTAATAAACATGTAGGAGACGAAAGCTTTCTAGTTGATTTCCCTTTAATCCTATTTACTAAAAGAACATTAGGTTAAAGAAAATATATTAATTTCCATCCGAGATTTCATCTCGGATTTTTTCATTATTTTTCAGAAAGACCTAGATAATGGACGGATTTATTACAAGTTTTTTCCAAAGTTTTCTATATAATAGACTTAAAAATAGTAAAATTGTAAATAATTTTCATTAAACGCTTTCAACGTAAGTAAAAAGTTGACAAATTCAATTTTTAGGACTAAACTAAGTAAGTAAATTTTAATTAAAAGGAGAATTCGTCATGAATTTAACATTTTTCGGTCTATGTCTTGCCTGTATGGGTGTGTCTCTTGGTGAGGGGTTGTTGATGAATGGTTTGTTGAAATCAGTAGCTCGCCAACCAGATATCATCTCAGAACTACGTAGTTTGATGATCCTAGGGGTTGCCTTTATTGAAGGTACTTTCTTCGTTACTCTTGTCTTTTCATTTATCATCAAATAAAAGAAGTATAAATTGAAAAAGGGAGGATTTTAGATGGAAGAAAGTATTAATCCAACCATCAATATTGGTCCTGTTACCTTTAATTTAACCATAGTAGTTTTGACTTTGTTGACTGTAGCACTTATTTTTGGCTTTATTTATTGGGCAACTCGAAATATGACTTTGAGACCCACAGGAAAACAAAATGTATTAGAGTATTTATTTGATTTTGTTGTTGGATTTACAAAATCAAACCTTGGTCCAATGATAAAGGATTATTCTCTCTTTTATTTCTGTTTATTCCTATTTATGGCCATTGCAAATAATATTGGCTTAATGGCTAGAATTCAGACTACAGATGGTGTAAATCTTTGGACCTCACCAACAGCAAATTTGTCATTTGACTTGGTCTTGTCTTTTACAATTATTTTAATGACCCACGTAGAAGGAATTCGTCGTCGTGGAATCAAAAAGTATTTAAAAGCATTTGTAACACCAGGTTTTATGACACCAATGAATCTCTTGGAAGAAGTTACCAATCTCCTTTCACTTGCATTGCGGGTCTTTGGTAATATCTTTGCAGGGGAAGTGATGGCAAGTATGTTAGTCCTACTTTCTCATCAGGCCTTCTATTGGTATCCTATTGCTTTTGGAACAAATCTAATCTGGACTGCATTTTCTGTTTTTATTTCTTGTGTACAAGCATATGTATTTACTTTGTTATCTTCAATGTACTTAGGAAATAAAATTAATGATGAAGAATAGAAAGGAGTAGTTTATGAATGTAACAGTAGGTGAATTACTTGGTGATTTTATACTAATCGCTGGTTCCTTTATTCTCTTGCTAGTCTTGGTTAAGAAATACGCTTGGTCAAATTTGACTAGCATTTTCGAACAAAGAGCAGAAAAAATTGCAGCAGATATTGACGGAGCTGAACAAGCACGTCAAAAAGCGGAAGTATTGGCTCAAAAACGCGAAGATGAATTGGCTGGTAGCCGTAAAGAAGCTAAGACAATCATTGAGAATGCGAAAGAGACAGCTGAGAAAAGCAAAGCTAGTATTTTAGCAGATGCTAAGCTAGAAGCAGGACGCTTGAAAGAAAAAGCGAACCAAGAAATTGCTCAAAATAAAGCTGAAGCTTTACAAAGTGTTAAGGGTGAGGTAGCAGATTTGACAATCAGCTTGGCTGGTAAAATCATCTCACAAAACCTTGACGGTCATGCCCATAAAGAACTCATTGATCAGTATATCGATCAGTTAGGAGAAGCTTAATGGACAAGAAAACAGTAAAGGTAATTGAAAAATACAGCATGCCTTTTGTCCAATTGGTTTTAGAAAAAGGAGAAGAAAACCGTATCTTTTCAGACTTAGCTCAAATCAAGCAAGTTGCTGAAGAAACAGGCTTACCTTCTTTTTTAAAAAAAGTGGCAGTAGACGAGTCTGACAAGGAAAAAACGATTTCTTTCTTCCAAGACTCAGTGTCACCTTTATTGCAAAACTTTATTCAGGTTCTTATCTACAATCACAGAGCAAATCTTTTTTATGATATTCTTGTAGATTGCTTGAACCGACTTGAAAAAGAAACAAATCGATTTGAAGTGACGATTACGTCAGCTCATCCTTTAACTGATGAACAGAAGAGTCGCTTGCTCCCTTTGATTGAGAAAAAAATGTCTCTGAAAGTAAGGAGTGTAAAAGAACAAATCGATGAAAGTCTTATTGGTGGTTTTGTCATTTTTGCCAATCACAAGACAATTGATGTGAGTATTAAACAACAACTTAAAGTTGTTAAAGAAAATTTGAAATAGAAAGTGGTGTTCTTTTGGCAATTAACGCACAAGAAATCAGCGCTTTAATTAAGCAACAAATTGAAAATTTCAAACCCAATTTTGATGTGACTGAAACAGGTGTTGTAACCTATATCGGGGACGGTATCGCGCGTGCTCACGGCCTTGAAAATGCCATGAGTGGAGAGTTGTTGATTTTTGAAAACGGCTCTTATGGGATGGCTCAAAACTTAGAGTCAACAGACGTTGGTATTATCATCCTAGGTGACTTTACAGATATCCGTGAAGGCGATACAATCCGCCGTACAGGGAAAATCATGGAAGTTCCTGTTGGGGAGAGTCTGATTGGTCGTGTTGTGGATCCACTCGGTCGTCCAGTTGACGGTCTTGGAGAAATCCACACTGATAAAACTCGTCCAGTAGAAGCACCAGCTCCTGGTGTTATGCAACGTAAGTCTGTATCAGAACCATTGCAAACTGGTTTGAAAGCTATTGACGCCCTTGTACCGATTGGTCGTGGTCAACGTGAGTTGATTATCGGTGACCGTCAGACAGGGAAAACAACTATTGCGATTGATACAATCTTGAACCAAAAAGGTCAAGATATGATCTGTATCTACGTAGCGATTGGACAAAAAGAATCAACAGTTCGTACACAAGTAGAAACACTACGTCAGTACGGTGCCTTGGACTACACAATCGTTGTGACAGCCTCTGCTTCACAACCATCTCCATTGCTCTTCCTAGCTCCTTATGCTGGGGTTGCCATGGCGGAAGAATTTATGTACCAAGGTAAGCATGTTTTGATCGTTTATGATGATCTTTCAAAACAAGCGGTAGCTTATCGTGAACTGTCTCTCTTGCTTCGTCGTCCTCCAGGTCGTGAAGCCTTCCCAGGGGATGTTTTCTACCTTCACAGCCGTTTGCTTGAGCGTTCAGCTAAAGTTTCTGATGAGCTTGGTGGTGGATCGATTACAGCCCTACCGTTTATCGAGACACAAGCAGGAGATATCTCTGCCTATATCGCAACCAACGTGATTTCAATCACTGATGGACAAATCTTCCTTGGTGATGGTCTCTTCAATGCGGGTATTCGTCCAGCCATTGACGCGGGTTCATCTGTATCTCGTGTAGGTGGTTCTGCACAAATTAAAGCCATGAAGAAGGTTGCTGGTACACTTCGTATCGACCTCGCTTCATACCGTGAGTTGGAAGCCTTCACTAAGTTTGGTTCTGACTTGGACGCAGCAACACAGGCTAAGTTGAACCGTGGACGTCGTACAGTTGAAGTCTTGAAACAACCTGTTCACAAACCATTACCTGTTGAGAAACAAGTAACCATTCTCTATGCTTTGACACATGGTTTCTTGGATACTGTTCCAGTAGATGATATTGTTCGTTTCGAGGAAGAGTTCCATGCCTTCTTTGACGCTCAACATCCAGAGATTTTGGAAACCATTCGTGATACAAAAGACTTGCCAGAAGAAGCAGTCTTGGATGCTGCGATTACAGAGTTTCTCAATCAAACCAGCTTCCAATAAGAATAGAGGTGTCAGATGGCAGTATCTCTAAATGATATTAAAACAAAAATCGCCTCAACAAAAAATACGAGTCAAATCACTAATGCCATGCAGATGGTATCAGCTGCTAAGCTAGGGCGTTCTGAAGAAGCTGCTCGCAACTTCCAAGTTTATGCTCAGAAAGTTCGTAAACTTTTGACGGATATTCTTCATGGGAATGGAGCTGGTAGTTCAACCAATCCGATGTTGATTAGCCGTCCAGTTAAGAAGACAGGCTATATCGTCATTACATCAGACCGAGGTTTGGTTGGAGGTTATAATTCCTCTATTCTGAAAGCTGTTATGGAGTTGAAGGAGGAATACCATCCAGACGGTACAGGTTTTGAAATGATCTGTATTGGTGGAATGGGAGCTGATTTCTTTAAGGCTCGCGGTATTCAGCCACTTTATGAACTACGTGGCTTGGCAGATCAACCAAGCTTTGATGAAGTCCGTAAGATTATTTCAAAAACTGTTGAAATGTACCAAAATGAACTTTTTGATGAACTCTATGTCTGCTATAACCACCATGTCAATACGCTAACCAGTCAAATGCGTGTGGAACAAATGCTTCCAATTGTTGACTTGGATCCAAATGAAGCGGATGACAGTTACAGCTTGACCTTTGAATTGGAAACTAGCCGAGAAGAAATTTTGGAGCAGTTGTTGCCTCAGTTTGCAGAAAGTATGATTTACGGGGCTATTATCGATGCTAAGACAGCTGAAAATGCTGCGGGTATGACCGCCATGCAAACAGCGACAGATAATGCTAAGAAAGTCATTAATGATTTGACAATTCAGTATAACCGTGCCAGACAGGCGGCGATTACACAAGAAATTACAGAAATCGTAGCAGGAGCTAGTGCCTTAGAATAGGCTCTAGTCTAGCTCGTATGAAAATGAACTTATACTCAATGTAAATCAAAGAGCAAACTAGGAAGCTAGCCGCAGGCTGTACTTGAGTACGGTAAGGCGACGCTGACGTGGTTTGAATTTGATTTGCGAAGAGTATTAGGACCTAGTTGAGCTAGGAACCGACAGTATCTTATATAGAATAGGAGAAGGAGATGAGTTCAGGTAAAATTGCTCAGGTTATCGGTCCCGTTGTAGACGTCTTGTTTGCAGCAGGGGAAAAACTTCCTGAGATTAACAATGCACTTGTCGTCTACAAAAATGACGAAAGAAAAACAAAAATCGTCCTTGAAGTAGCCTTGGAGTTGGGAGATGGTATGGTCCGTACTATCGCCATGGAATCAACAGATGGATTGACTCGTGGAATGGAAGTATTGGACACAGGTCGTCCAATCTCTGTACCAGTAGGTAAAGAAACTTTGGGACGTGTCTTCAATGTTTTGGGAGATACCATTGACTTGGAAGCCCCTTTTACAGAAGATGCAGAGCGTCAGCCAATTCATAAAAAAGCTCCAACTTTTGATGAATTGTCTACCTCTTCTGAAATCCTTGAAACAGGGATTAAGGTTATCGACCTTCTTGCCCCTTACCTTAAAGGTGGTAAGGTTGGACTTTTCGGTGGTGCCGGAGTTGGTAAAACTGTCTTGATTCAAGAATTGATTCACAACATTGCCCAAGAACACGGTGGTATTTCAGTATTTACCGGTGTTGGGGAACGTACTCGTGAGGGGAACGACCTTTACTGGGAAATGAAAGAATCAGGTGTTATCGAGAAAACAGCCATGGTATTTGGTCAGATGAATGAGCCACCAGGAGCACGTATGCGTGTTGCCCTTACTGGTTTGACAATCGCTGAATACTTCCGTGATGTAGAAGGCCAAGACGTGCTTCTCTTTATCGATAATATCTTCCGTTTCACTCAGGCTGGTTCAGAAGTATCTGCCCTTTTGGGTCGTATGCCATCAGCCGTTGGTTATCAACCAACACTTGCTACGGAAATGGGTCAATTGCAAGAACGTATTACATCAACCAAGAAGGGTTCTGTAACCTCTATCCAAGCTATCTATGTGCCAGCGGATGACTATACTGACCCAGCGCCAGCAACAGCCTTCGCTCACTTGGATTCTACAACAAACTTGGAACGTAAGTTGGTACAATTGGGTATTTATCCAGCCGTTGACCCACTTGCTTCAAGCTCACGTGCCTTGGCACCTGAAATCGTTGGAGAAGAGCACTATGCAGTTGCTGCTGAAGTAAAACGCGTTCTTCAACGTTACCATGAATTGCAAGATATCATTGCTATCCTTGGTATGGATGAGCTTTCTGATGAAGAAAAGACCTTGGTTGCTCGTGCTCGTCGTATCCAGTTCTTCTTGTCGCAAAACTTCAACGTTGCGGAACAATTTACTGGTCAGCCTGGTTCTTATGTTCCAGTTGCTGAAACTGTTCGTGGCTTTAAGGAAATCCTTGATGGTAAACACGACCACTTGCCAGAAGATGCCTTCCGTGGTGTAGGTTCTATCGAAGATGTGATTGCAAAAGCTGAAAAAATGGGATTTTAAGAGGTGATCTATGGCTCAGTTAACTGTCCAGATCGTGACACCAGATGGTCTCGTCTATGATCACCATGCCAGCTATGTATCGGTTCGAACTCTGGATGGTGAGATGGGGATCTTGCCACGACATGAAAATATGATTGCGGTTTTAGCAGTTGATGAAGTAAAGGTAAAGCGTATTGATGATGAAGATCACGTGAACTGGATTGCAGTAAACGGAGGCGTTATTGAAATTGCCAATAATACCATCACAATCGTTGCGGATTCTGCAGAACGTGCTCGTGATATCGATATCAGTCGTGCAGAACGTGCCAAGCTTCGAGCAGAGCGTGAAATTGAAGAAGCACAAGACAAAAACTTGATTGATCAAGAACGTCGTGCGAAGATTGCACTGCAACGTGCCATTAACCGTATTAATGTCGGAAAAAGACTATAAGAAAAAAATGAACTTGAAAATTCCAAGTTCATTTTTTATGTTTTCTTAAGGGGCAAAACTGATGCAGACCGCTTCTGGAACATGGAAGTCGTTAGAAAGTTCTGCTAGACGACCAGTTTCAGGATTGCGTTTAAAAACGGTTGCATTGTCAGAGTCTTGATGGACAGCAATGACAAATTCTTGGTCTGGTGTCAAATCAAAATCACGTGGAGTCTGACCATGTGTCGGAACGATTTCTAACAACTCTAAGTTACCGTCCGCAAGGATTGTATATACTGCGATAGAATCATGGCCACGGTTAGAAGCGTAGAGGTATTTACCATCTTTAGAGAGACGAATAGCAGCAGTACCATTAAAACCTTCGTAACCTTCTGGTAGAGTTGAGATAACTTGCATGCGTTCAAATTCGCCAACACCATCGTAGATTAGAACTTCAATAGTGCTATTGAGTTCACAAATGAGATAAGCGATTTTATAATGGTTATGGAAAACGATATGACGAGAACCAGCTCCAGGAATACTATTGTAGGTATGGAGCTTAGATAAATTCCCTTCTTGATCAAGGTCATAAGTGACGACTTGGTCAGTTCCTAAGTCACAAGTCACTAGATAGTGGTCAGGTGTTAAATCTGTAAAGTGAACATGGGGAGAAGCCTGATTTTCATGTGGACCTTTGCCACTGTGTTGATCCACATCACTAAGTAGAAGACTACCATCTTCCTGACGTTTATAAACAAGGACCTGTCCTTTATGGTAGTTGGCTGCATAGACCAAATCACGTTTTTCATCAACGGCAACATAACAGTGGGGGGCTCCTTCTTCAACGACATGATTTAATAAAGTCCCGTCAGTTTGATAGGATGCAATTCCTCCCTTATCGTCTTGACTACCAACAGTGTATAAATGTTGATGCTGATCAAAGGCAAGGTAGGTTGGACTTGGCTCAGTAGCAAAAAGTTCTAGATTTGAAAGCTGACCAGTTTCTATATCAAAGTCCGCCTTGTAAATCCCTTGGGAAGTGCGACGTGTATAAGTTCCAAAGTAAACATTTTCTTTCATAACTTTACCTCTAAAATAAAGATATGACTATTATATCACAAAAATGCTAGTATGAAGAAATCAACCTTGGCAAGAGCTTTACTCAATTTTTTCATGATAATATTAAGAATGTTTTCATTGATTTACTTAATAAAAGTGCTATAATAATCTTATACAAATTGCAAAGGAGTTTGACTATGAAAAAACGAGTTTTTTTAGCGACTGGAATTGCCGTTTTGTCTACTGCCGTTCTAGCAGCGTGTTCATCTGGTAATGGTAATAAGGATGCTACTAAGCCAGTGACTTATGCTTATGTGTTTACATCAGATCCTGTTACTTTGGATTATACAGTTTCTGGGAATGTCAGCACTAAACAGATTACAGGTAATGTTATTGACGGATTACTAGAAAATGATCAATATGGAAATTTAGTTCCATCGGTTGCAGAAGATTGGACTGTTTCCAAAGATGGTTTGACCTATACCTATAAAATCCGTCAGGGTGTCAAATGGTATACAAATGAGGGGGAAGAGTATGGTGAAGTCAAGGCTCAAGACTTTGTAACTGGTCTGAAACACGCAGCAGATAAGAAATCACAGGCTCTTTATCTCGTACAGGATTCTATCAAAGGATTGGATGACTATGTAAATGGGAAAACAACAGATTTCTCAACAGTAGGTGTGAAAGCAACAGATGATTATACTCTTGTTTATACTTTGAATCATCCAGAATCTTTTTGGAATTCTAAGACAACGATGGGAGTTCTAGCTCCAGTAAGTGGAGATTTTTTGGCTTCTAAAGGAGATGATTTCGGTAAAGCTACTGATGTAACGAGCATTCTCTACAATGGGGCTTTCCTTCTTAAGGGACTTACCTCTAAATCTTCTATCGAAATGACTAAAAACCAAAACTACTGGGATAAGCAGAATGTCTTTATTGATGATATCAAGTTATCCTTCTTTGATGGTCAAGATGCAGACTCCCTAGGACGAGGTTTTGATGAGGGACATTATCCAGCTGCTCCACTCTTTAAGAACTCCGCCAACTATGAACGTCTAAAAGAAAAATACAAGGATAATATTGTATACGGCCAACAAAGAGGTAGTGTCTTCTATATGTCTACTAATATTGATCGTGTGTCATACAATCATACTGCTAAAACAAGTGATGCAGAAAAATCATCTACAAAAAAAGCTTTGTTAAATAAAGAATTCCGTCAAGCTTTGGCATTTGCTGCAGATCGTAAAGCAGCTGTTTCTCAGGTGTTTGGAGATGAAGTAGCGCCTCGTAAACTACGTACAAGTTTCACTCCTCCAACATTTGTACAAGTAGGAGATCAAACATTTGGTCAAGTAACTAAGACAGAATTGGATAAATTGGATAATGTCTGGAAAGATGTCAGTCTTGATGATGCCCAAGATTCACTTCATAATGTAGACAAGGCTAAAACTAAGTTTGAAGCTGCTAAGAAAACTCTTCAAGCTGATGGAGCCCAGTTCCCAATTCATTTAGATCTTCCAGTTTCATCTACTCAGACAGATTTTATTCATCAAGCTCAGTCTTATAAGCAATCCATTGAAGAAGCGCTGGGTTCTGAAAATGTAGTTGTTGACATTCAGCAGGTTTCTGATGATGAATTGGGAAGCATGACTGTTCTAGCGACATCAAATAATAATGTTGATTGGGACATTAATGTTAATAGTGGTTGGAGTCCAGATTATGCAGATCCATCAACCTATCTAGATGTATTTGATCCAACTTCAGGTCCAAGTCTCCTAAGCTCTCTTGGTGTAGCACCAGGAACAGACAATTCAGTCATTAAAACAGTTGGATTGGATAAATACAAAGAATTGATTGATGATGCAAATAGTGAAAAAATAGATCTGCAAAAACGTTATTCTAAATATGCTAAGGCTCAAGCTTGGTTAACAGATAGTGCTCTAGTTATTCCTGTACACTCAGACGGTGCCCAAATGCTTGTAACGAAGAAAGTATTAGGCAGTGGTGCTGATGGTTGGGTTGGTGACAAAACAGGCGACAACAGTTATAAATATCTTAAACTCCAAGATAAGATTGTCACTTCTAAAGAAATGGATGAGTTCCGCAAGAAATTTGCTGATGAAAAAGCCAAATCAAACGCAGATTATCAGAAGAACTTAGACCGTCATATTCAAGACTAATCAAATCTCCTCTTTTGAGGGGATTTTTTATGTCGCTGTCTCTATGTAAGCACTTTAAAAAAGAGTTATTTTGGTCTAAAAATGGTATAATGAAAGGACGACAGAAAGGAATTATTTATGGAACAAAAAGAGAAACATTTTAGCCTGTCTTGGTTTTTCAAGTGGTTTTTGGATAACAAGGCCATTACGGTATTTTTGGTAACCTTATTATTGGGACTGAATCTTTTTATTTTAAGTAAGATTAGTTTTTTATTTTCACCTGTTTTAGACTTTTTAGCAGTCGTGATGTTGCCAGTTATTCTATCTGGTTTGCTATATTATTTATTAAATCCTATTGTTGATTGGATGGAGAAGCATAAGGTTAATCGTGTTATAGCTATCACTATTGTCTTTGTCATCATCGCTCTTTTTATCATTTGGGGCTTGGCAGTAGCGATTCCAAATCTGCAACGTCAAGTTTTAACATTTGCAAGAAATGTACCAATCTATCTCGAAGATGCAGACAGAGTTATTAATGATTTGGTCACCAAGCGTTTGCCAGATGATTTCAGACCTCAATTAGAGCAAGTTTTGACCAATTTTTCTAGTCAGGCTACAGTTTGGGCAAGTAAGGTTTCATCTCAGGCAGTCAATTGGGTGAGCGCCTTTATTAGCGGGGCTTCTCAAGTGATTGTGGCCTTGATTATCGTTCCTTTCATGCTCTTTTATCTCTTGCGTGATGGGAAAGGCTTGCGTAACTATTTAACCCAATTCATGCCGACGAAATTGAAAGAACCTGTTGGACAAGTTCTATCAGACGTGAATCAACAGTTGTCCAACTATGTTAGAGGGCAAGTAACAGTGGCTATTATTGTAGCAGTAATGTTTATCATCTTCTTCAAGATTATCGGTCTACGCTATGCAGTTACGCTTGGTGTTACTGCTGGTATTCTAAATCTGGTTCCTTATCTTGGTAGTTTCTTGGCCATGCTTCCTGCCCTAGTATTGGGCTTGATTGCTGGGCCAGTCATGCTTTTAAAAGTGGTGATTGTCTTTATCGTAGAACAAACTATTGAAGGTCGTTTTGTCTCTCCATTGATTTTGGGAAGTCAATTAAACATCCATCCCATTAATGTTCTCTTTGTCTTGTTAACTTCAGGATCCATGTTTGGTATCTGGGGAGTTTTACTCGGTATTCCGGTTTATGCTTCTGCTAAGGTTGTCATTTCAGCTATTTTTGAATGGTATAAGGTAGTCAGTGGCCTATATGAACTAGAAGGAGAGGAAGTAAAGAGTGAACAATAGTCAACAGATGTTACAGGCTTTGGAGGAGCAAGATTTAACCAAGGCAGAACATTATTTCGTTAAAGCTTTAGAAAATGATCCAAGTGACCTTCTATATGAGTTGGCAACTTATCTAGAAGGGATTGGTTTTTATCATCAGGCCAAGGAAATTTACCTGAAAATTATAGAAAATTTTCCAGAGGTTAATCTCAATCTGGCAGCTATTGCTAGCGAGGATGGTCAAATCGAGGAAGCATTTGCGTACCTTGAGGAAATCCAAGCTGACAGTGATTGGTATGTTTCGGCTTTGCTTCTTAAGGCAGACCTTTACCAGATGGAAAGTTTGACAGATGTGGCGCGTGAGAAATTGCTGGAAGCCTTGAGCTACTCAGAGGATCCTCTCTTGATATTGGGCTTAGCAGAGTTGGATAGTGAGTTGGAAAATTACCAAGAAGCTATTCAAGGCTATGCCCAGTTAGATAATCGTACTATTTATGAGCAAACAGGCATTTCTACCTACCAACGGATTGGCTTTGCCTATGCACAGTTAGGGAAATTTGAAACGGCCACAGAGTTTTTAGAAAAAGCCTTGGAGTTAGAATACGATGACCTAACAGCTTTTGAGTTGGCCAGTCTTTACTTTGATCAAGAAGAATACCAAAAAGCTGTCCTCTATTTTAAGCAGATCGATACCATTTCTCCTGACTTTGAAGGCTATGAATATGGTTATAGTCAGGCCTTGCATAAGGAACATCAAGTTCAAGAAGCCCTGCGTATCGCTAAGCAAGGCTTGGAGAAAAATCCTTTTGAAACAAGACTCTTGTTAGCAGCTTCACAATTTTCTTATGAATTGCATGATGCCAGTGGTGCAGAAAACTACCTCCTTACTGCAAAAGAAGATGCTGAGGATACGGAAGAAATCTTACTCCGTCTAGCAACTATTTATCTGGAGCAGGAGCGCTATGAGGATATTCTAGACTTGCAAAGTGAGGAGCCAGAAAATCTTTTGACCAAGTGGATGATTGCTCGTTCCTATCAAGAAATGGACGATTTGGATACTGCCTATGAGCTTTACCAAGAATTAGTAGGGGATTTGAAGGACAATCCAGAGTTTCTGGAACACTATATCTATCTTTTGCGTGAATTAGGTTACTTTGAGGAAGCAAAAGTCAATGCACAAACTTATTTAAAACTGGTTCCAGATGATGTGCAAATGCAAGACTTATTTGAGAGATTATAAGAATATATTTTTAAAACTGTATCTTATCATTTTTGATAGATATAGTTTTTCGTTTTAAAGAGAATTTTTTTACAAAAATTATTGGTTATTTTGTTTATTTATGCTATAATAGGAACAATTATTTTTAGGAGGTGTCAGTATGTCTTATTTGTTTGAGATATTACCGAGTTTATTGAGCGGTGCAAGCATGACTTTGCAGGTTTTTGCACTGGTCTTGATTTTTTCTATTCCCTTGGGCGTTTTGATTGCCTTTGCCTTGCAAGTCCATTGGAAGCCCCTCCATCATTTGATTAATATTTATATTTGGATTATGCGAGGCACACCCTTGCTCTTGCAATTAATCTTTATCTATTATGTGCTGCCAACTATTGGGATTCGTTTGGACCGTCTTCCTGCGGCTATCATTGCCTTTGTGTTGAATTATGCGGCTTACTTTGCTGAAATCTTCCGTGGAGGGATTGATACCATTCCTAACGGTCAATATGAGGCTGCTAAGGTCTTGAAATTCAGTCCTTTTGACACAGTACGCTATATTATCTTGCCCCAAGTGACCAAGATTGTTCTTCCTAGCGTATTTAACGAAGTCATGAGTTTGGTCAAGGATACTTCTCTGGTCTATGCTCTAGGTATTTCAGACCTTATCTTGGCGAGTCGAACAGCTGCAAACCGTGATGCTAGTCTGGTTCCAATGTTCTTAGCAGGAGCCATTTACTTGATTTTGATTGGGATTGTGACCATTCTTGCCAAAAAAGTTGAGAAGAAGTACAGTTACTATAGATAGGAGGCTGCCATGTTAGAATTACGAAATATCAATAAAGTCTTTGGTGAAAAGCAAATTTTATCCAATTTCAGTCTAAAAATTCCTGAAAAGCAAATCCTAGCTATCGTTGGGCCTTCTGGTGGAGGTAAGACAACCCTCTTACGTATGCTTGCGGGTCTTGAAACCATTGATTCAGGGCAAATCTTTTATAATGGAGAATCTTTAGAACTGGATGAACTAGAGAAGCGGAATTTACTGGGATTTGTATTCCAAGATTTTCAACTTTTTCCTCATTTATCCGTTCTAGACAATTTGACCTTATCGCCCGTAAAAACCATGAGAATGAAGCAAGAAGAGACTGAGAAGAAGGCGCGAGGGCTTTTGGAACAATTAGGACTGGCTGGTCATGCAGACGCCTATCCTTTCTCACTATCTGGTGGTCAAAAGCAGCGGGTAGCCTTAGCGCGTGCTATGATGATTGACCCAGAAATCATTGGCTACGATGAACCAACTTCTGCACTTGATCCAGAATTGCGCTTGGAAGTGGAAAAACTGATCTTGCAAAATAGGGAACTTGGCATGACGCAGATTGTGGTTACCCACGATTTACAGTTCGCTGAAAATATCGCAGATCAGATTCTCAAGGTTGAGCCCAAGTAGGAGGTGCCAATGACTAATAAGAAAATTGCTTTAGTATTGGTTTCTCTCCTGACTCTTTTTTTAACAGCTTGTACTCAGAAGGCTAGTGATCCAAAGCAGGATAACTGGGATAAATATCAAGAGCAGGGGACCATTACTATTGGTTTTGACAATACCTTTGTACCCATGGGTTTTGAAGAAAAGAATGGCCAATATACAGGCTTTGATATTGACTTAGCACAAGCTGTCTCTGAAAAATTAGGTTTTAAGGTTCAATTTCAACCCATTGACTGGGATATGAAGGAGACGGAACTGCAAAATGGAACCATTGATGCCATCTGGAATGGCTATTCTGCCACTGATGAACGCCGAGAGAAAGTTGCCTTTAGCATTCCATATATGGAAAATCAGCAAGTTCTGGTTATGAAGAAAAGCCAGCAGATTCGTTCAGTAGAGGATATGAAGGATAAGACCTTGGGAGCCCAAGCAGGTTCCTCTGGTTATTTAGACTTTGAAGCCCAGCCAGATTTACTGAAAAATCGTGTCAAAGATCAGAAGGCTAATCAGTACCAGAGTTTTAATGAGGCCTTGATTGACTTGAAAAATGATCGGATTGATGCCTTGTTGATTGACCGAGTGTATGCTAATTACTACCTCCAGTCTGAGGGGATATTAAATGACTATAATGTCTTTTCAGCAGGATTTGAAAGTGAATCCTTTGCTGTCGGTGTTAGACCATCTGATAAAAGATTATTAACAGCATTAAACCAAGCCTTTATTGAACTATATAAAGAAGGAAAGTTCCAGGAAATCAGCCAGAAATGGTTTGGAGAAGATGTAGCAACCAAAGAAGTGAAAGAAGGAATCTAAATGACGGTTCCTTCTTTTTTCTTCTCATTTATCATACAAATATCGTATATTGGTTGACATATTGATTTTTGTTCGATAATATAGTAAGTATAGAAGGTAACCTATAGCTATATATATTTATAGTTTTAGGCTATTTCTTATATTTAAACAATATATGTCAAATATATATTATATTGGAGGAATCTATTTATGTTTAAATCTAAAGGACGACATGTTCGTCAATCGCAAGTGGAGAAATTCACACGTTACAGTATTCGTAAGGTCAGTTTTGGTGCAGCTAGTGTGGCTGTAGCTACTGGATTGTTTTTCCTTGGTGGAGGAAGCGTTCAAGCGGCAGAACCAGTAATTAATTCAGAACCTACAGAAGTTCAAAATTCTCAAAATCTAAACGATAAGTCCTCGGAGCCCTCTAAGGAAGTTACTGGACAAGCATCTGCTACCGATAAAGCAACCGATGGACAAAAAACTAATTCTGTTAAAGACTCTGTTACTGACACACAAGCAAGTGCAGTTGAAACTCCAAATGTAGTGCCAGAAAAAGTTTCTATTAATACAGCATCGTTAGATGATTTAGTTGCTAAAGTTGAAAGCAGACTGAGTCAATTAACTGAAGACAAGAAAACAAAATCAGTCATTGATGATGCTAAAAACTTACTTAATAAAGCAAAAGAACTTCTAAACGATGATAAAAAAACACAGGCTAAAGTAGATGCACTTGCTACACAACTTTCAAGTAACCTTAGCATTTTAAACAGTATCAAATCAGACACAACGGAAGAAGAAAAAGTAAACAAAAACCAAGATCCACGAAATGGAAAAGAGATTCCAGGTAAAGGGGAAAGTGGGTTTAGAGAAGCAACAACTGCAAATCCAATTATTCCTGCTAAAGAGGGTCCAACAAATAATAATAAATTAGGATCAGGAAATAACCCAGCTGATGGTGTATTTGAAAGTGCAAAAGATCAATTTGGAGATATTGATTTCAGTAATGCTACTGAAAAAAGTACAAAAGTAGAAAAACAATGGTCAAAAAGTATTTTATCTGATAAGACAGGTAAAGCAACTACACAACTATTAACAGGTGGGATTACATACAACTGGAAAGAAAAAGAGATTTCTAATGAAATTAATGGTTGGAAAATTACAGATGCAAATGGAAATGCAGGAAAAGTAACTGCTGTTAAACCAGAAGCACCAGTTGCAGATGCAGGACGTGAAGCGGAGTATCAAGGGAAGCCAAGCAAGGTTTATGATAATCAAGGAACTATTAAAAGGAACTATAATAATCCTGATAATCCAACAGCAACAAATCCGCTTGGAGTTCATGCTGCAAATCAAAACTATGGAAATGGTGTAAACTATTCAGGAAATGTTGGAACACATAATTTACCTAAAGGATATTACTTAGAATTAGGTGAAAAAGGTACTAAGCTTTCTAAAGAATATGCAGTTAATGGAAACTCTAGATTAATGTTAAGTACAATTACTGGTGGTGCATACGGAAATATGGGTACTGCTGGAACAGGTGAACGAATAAAAATCACAATGTACGATGCAGTAACTGGAGAAAAAATTTCTAGTATTAGAGATGACCATACTATCGGTGAAAAATATGAAGCAGAGCATATCTCAGCACCTTCAGGGGATGGAGGAAATGGTGATGGTTGGACTGAATACCGTGCCATTTATGAAGTTCCTCAATCTACTACAAGAGTACGTGTAGAAATTGAAGCACTAGATGATGGAACAGCAATTAACAATAGTTATTTAGCTGGTACTAATAGCAAAGTTAAAGATGGTTATTTTGTTGGAGCTGTTAACTTAGCTGTTGGTTCAGGAACTGAAATGACTACGAACGTTAAAACCAATGGTAAAGAAGGCAGATTCGGAGAAGACAATCTTTATAAATCAAAACAAAAAGGTGAACTAGAATTTACGGTTAATAGTGTTGGTGGAATTCGTCACTATGGTAGTGCGGAAACTGAAATAGAAGTTCCTGAAGGGGTAGTTTTACCTGAAAACATTACAAATCCTACAGGAAATGTTTGGTTTGGAAATGTTCCAGTTTCAGCCAAAAATATCATTTGGGATCCTCAAACAAGAAAATTAAAACTTCGATATAACACTTCGAAATTTAATAATGGAGAAGGACCTTATATAGGAGTAGGATCTAATGATGGTTCACGTCTATTTAGATTACCATTTACAACAACGGATAATTACAGAGGGACTGCTACATTTAAAGTAAGAACTTACTTACCAAATGGTTTAAGGGATGGAAAAGACAATCAACTTTTAAATACTGGTGATGTTTCAAATGCTGATGGAAAATATCATCCAGTAGTTAATGGTTTAAGAAATACAGACCAACCTGATTATTACTACAATAAAACGATTTATATCGATACAAAAAGACCAGATACACCAACAGTAGAAGCAGTACATACAGACAGTATTCGTGGTGAGAAAAAAGATGAAAATCAAGTAAAAGAGTTACTTGTCTCTGTTCCAACTAAAAATACAGATTTAACAAATGAAGCACGTGAGAAAAAAGATGTTGCTGAAAACGATAAAAATAATGGCATTGATAGAGCTCACACTGCTGGTGCAGAAACAGTAGATAAAGCAGTAGATAAAATTGGTGCAGCTATTGGTGGCTTAACTTCGATGAAAGTTACATTGCCAAACAACCAAACTCCAATTACTTTAAACAAAAAAGAAGATGGTTGGTATATTGGTACTACAAAAGTTGAAGAACGTGATGGTAAATTAGTTGTTCCAGTTCCAGCAGGTACAGATTTAACGGAAGCGAATGAGACAACAAATCCTGACAAACGTATCAAAGTTACTGTGCTTGATAAAGCAGGTAACGAATCAGATCCAGCTTATGCTAATGTTCTAAACGAAGCTCCAACAGTAGCAGTTGAGAAAAAAGATTTATATGTTTATAAAACCAAAGAAGCTGATAAATGGAACAATGAGAAAGTTCTAGAAAAAGCGAAACCATCAGCAACTGACTTAGAAGATGATCGTGATGGAGTTGATTCTACTAAACCAACAATAGCAGTAAGTGATGCAGATAATCTAGATACAACTAAAGTTGGAGATTACACTGTAAAAGTTCAATCAACTGATAGTGAAGGCAAGCAATCAACAGAAACAAATGTTACCGTCCATGTCTTAGACCTAATTAAAGTTGATCCTACAGTAACTACTGACCCAACAAATCCAAGTACAAAAGCGCCAGTATCTCCAAAAACAGCAGATACACCTGTAAAAGAAGGAGATGAAAATCTTGGTAAATATCCAGCAGGAGTTACTCGTGAGGACTTAGTTAAAGAAGTTACACGTACAATTAAGTATTTGAAAGAAGAAGATGCAAACAAAGATAATGCTACTCCTTTATATGCTGAAAAGGTGCAAAAAGTAACTTACAAACGTACAGCAACAGTTAATCCTGAAACAAAAGAAGTAACTTACTCTGATTGGGAAGTTTACAATGAAGCGGATAAACTAACTGATGCTAAAGCAGATGGTACTAATGGTAAGTATAACTCAGTTGAATCTCCAGTTATTAATAATTATTTATTAGTGGATAATGCGGATAAACTTGTTCCAGAAAAAGATGCTCCTAAGCCAGCACAAAATGGAACAGCAACTTCTGAAGTGAAGAAAGTTCTTTATAAGGAGATTGGTTCATTTGTACCAAACTATCCAGAAGGTAAGAAACCGAATGGTGCTCAAGCTAAAATTCCTTATCCAAATAACCCGAATGATCCAACAGTTCCAGGAGATTTTAGCACTGTAACAATTCCATATGTTCCAGGCTATACTCCAGTATATAATGGACAAGAATTGACACCGAAAAATCCTAATGATCCAACTCAAGGTTATAAAGTGCCAGATGGATTTACACCAACGGATAAATTCGGAGAATCACCAATTACGTATACACCTTCTACTCAAACAGCTAAAGTTGTCATTGAGAAGAAAGTTGATGGAGCTGCAAATGAAGTGGTTTCTAGTGTTGAGTTAACTGGTAAATCTGGTTCAGAATTACCAGCAAATACAGATATTGACAACAAAATCAAAGAACTTAAGAACCAAGGTTATGAAGTAGAAAGTGATGACTATAATACTCAGGATAATCATCACCCAATTTTTGATGACAAGGAAGATATCAATGCACAAGATGGTACACCAGCACCTTCTCAAACATTCAAAATTGTGGTTAAACCTAGAATCATTGAAGTGCCTTCATCAACACCACATGAAAAAGATAGTCCAGTAGATCCAAATGGTGAAAATCCAGATCTTAAATGGCCTGAGGGATTGGCTGAATCTGACTTGAATACAACAGCTAAACGTGTGATTTCATATGTGAAGAAAGATTCAGATACAGCAGCTGAAGAAAAAGCTAAGGATGATACTGTTCAAACGGTGTCATTCACAAGAAAAGCAACCGTTAATCTTGTCACAAAAGAAGTAAGCTATACTGATTGGGAAAGTCCAAATAAAACATGGGATAAAGTTGGAGTAGATGTTCTACCAGGATATATTGCTGATAAAAAAGAAATTCCAGCTAAAGAAGCAGCAACCCCTGAAAAAGATACAAAAGTAATCCCTGATGAAACGGATAAAGTTACTTATACGAAGATTGGAAGCTGGATTCCTGTTGATCCAACCACTGGTAAGGATGGAGAACCAATTCCATTCCCTAACGATCCAAATGATCCAACCAAGACTGGTGAAATTACACAAATTATTCCTCATAAAGATGGATATACTCCAAAAGATGGCAATGGAACACCATTAGAACCGGTAAATCCTGCAAATCCAGCACAAGGTTATAAACCACCAAAAATTACGGATCCAAAAGCAAATATCAAGATTACCTATGACAAAGATGATCAAAAAGCAAAAGTTAAATTCGTTTCTGTAGATCCAAAAACTCAAACAGAAACTGAATTAACCGACCATGCATTGACTTTAACTGGTAAATCAGGTGAAACCATTTCTGAAAGTGATGTACAAACTCATATCGATGTGTTGAAATCTATGGGATATGACATTGTCGACAATCCATTTGATAAAGACCCAGTATTTGATACGAAGAAAGATACTGATGACAACATCACTCAAGAGTTTACCATTAAAGTTCAACCACGTGTATCAACTGCGAAAACTGTATATGTAGTAGAAGGTGATAAGCCGTCTGCAGAAAAAGTAGGAGGAGCAGTTACACCTGGTAAGGACGGTAAAGTCACGAATCCTGATATCAGCACTATTTCTACTGATGGTAAAGCAGGTCAGGAAATTAAAGTTCCAGTAACGGTTACTTATGGTGCAAATCAATTTAAACGGGATGAACCAGTTGAAGTGACTGTTAAAGTTCTTCCAAAACCAGCACCAAAAGGCGTGACAGTCTTAAATGGTACATCAAATGAGAAATTAATCGATGCGATTCGCGAAAATGTTAATAAAGCAATTTCTGGACTAACAAATGTTCCTGAAGGGGTAACTCCATTTGTAACAGATGATGCGATTGTTACTCCTAAAACAGGTCAAAATGGACAACAAACTCCAGTTACTGTTACGGTTAAATATAGAGATAAGGCTACTGGACAAATCATCGATGATATTTCTGTGAATGTAGAGGTTCCAGTAAATGTAGTTGGTTCAACTCCAACCTCAAAAGTTGTATTTGAAGGAGATGAATTGACTGCTAAGGATATAACTGATGCGGTCACTCCAGGGGAAAATGGAACAAAAGGTGATCCTAAAGATTTAGCTACAGATATTACAGCTAAATCAGGTGTGAAAGAAGTAACTGTTCCAGTAACTTATACAGATCAAAATGGAGAAACTTTAACAGAACCAGTAAAAGTTAAAGTAACAGTTTTACCAAAACCAACACCAAAAGGTATTATTGTTGCTAAAGATAGCGATAAGGAAAAAGCAAAAGAAAAAGCTCTCGCCAAAGCTAAAGAAGCTATTGCAGACGGTACTTTTAAAGGGAAACTTCCAGAAAATGTTACCAATGTAAGTATTGACGAAAATGTAGACAATCCAGATTTATCAGATGATACGGATGTAAATGTTACTGTCAAGTACACTGTTGGTGGAGAAGAAAAAACAACGGTGGTTAAAGTTCCTGTTACTGTTGTTGAGGGAGTTCCACAAATTGTTCCAGTGGATGAAAATAATAAACAACCAAATCCAGAAAACAGTATCGACAAAACTGAATATCCGGATGGTTCAACATTTGAATATGATCCGAAAACACCAATTGATACAACAACACCTGGTGATTATACAGTCAATGTCATTGTAAAAGATAAAGATGGGAATCCTATTGCAGAAGTTCCTGCAACTGTACGTGTGGTAGAAAGCTATCCACAATTTGTGCCAGTAGATAAGGAGAAAAAACAACCAAGTGTTGAAGGAAGTATTGACCCTAAAGCATTCCCTAAAGATACAGAGTTTACTTATGAAGCCCCAGTAGATACAACAACACCAGGCGAAAAAGATGTTGTGGTTGTAGCAAAAGTTGGAGATAAGGTCATTGCAAAAGTTCCTGCAAAAGTAATGGTTGTAGAACCGAAGACTCAATATGTTCCAGTTGATAAATCAAACAAACAACCAGATGCATCTAAGAGTATTGATCCTGAACAATATCCAGATAAAATTACATTTGGATATAAGACTCCAGTGGACACAGCAACACCAGGCGAAAAAGACGTAGTCGTTGTTGCAAAAGATGGAGATGACACACTTGTTGAAGTTCCAGCTAAGGTTAAAGTAGTGGAAGGTAAAGAACAATTAATTCCTGTAAATCCAACTGAAAAACCACAAGCCAGAGATAGTATTACTCCAAGTGATTATCCAGAAGGTTCAACATTTGAATATAAAATTCCGGATGGACAAACAGAACCATTTGATGCAACAACTGTTGGAGATAAACCAGTAACGGTTGTTGTGAAAGATAAAAATGGAAATGTGTTAGTTGAAGTTCCGGCAACGATTAAGGTGGTAGAAGCTAAACCAACACCAATTGAAACGCCAGTAACGAATACACCTTTAACAAAAGAGGATATTGCTAAATATGTTAAAGTGCCAGAAGGTGGTAAGGTCACAAATGTAGAAAACATTCCAGACTTAACAACACCAGGTCAGAAAAATCCGGTTAAAGTTACTGTTACTTTACCAAATGGAAAAACAACGACAGTGGATGTACCTGTTAATGTAACGCCAGTTAAGGAAATTGAAACGCCAGTTACGAATACTCCGTTAACCCCAGAGGACTACACCAAAGGAATTAAAATTCCAGAAGGTGGTAAGGTCACAAATGTTGAAAACATTCCAGACTTAACAACCCCAGGTAAGAAAGCTCCAGTTAAAGTAACGGTTGAATTACCAAATGGAAAAGTGATTACTGTAGATGTTCCAGTTAATGTCACTCCAGTAAATGGAATTGAAACCCCAGTTACGAATACTCCATTAACCCCAGAGGATTATACAAAAGGAATCAAGATACCAGAAGGTGGTAAGGTAACGAACGTTGAAAACATTCCAGACTTAACAACTCCGGGTAAGAAAGCTCCAGTTAAAGTAACGGTTGAATTACCAAATGGAAAAGTGATTACTGTAGATGTTCCAGTTAATGTCACTCCAGTAAATGGAATTGAAACACCTGTCACAGATACTCCATTAACAAAAGAAGATATTGGAAAACACGTGAAGGTTCCAGAAGGTGGTAAAATTGTTGAAGTAGGTAAAATTCCAGAAGTAAATACTCCTGGGGATAAAGGTACAGTCAAAGTTAAAATTGAACTTCCTAATGGTAAACAAATAGAAGTAGAGATTCCTGTCAAGGTAACGCCTATCAAAGATATTATTAAGAAACTTGGTGATCCAATTACAAATGAGGATGTTGAAAAACATATTCAGATTCCAGAAGGTGGTAAGATTATCAGTATTGGAGATAAACCGTCTACAGATATTCCAGGAGAAAGACCAAGTGTTCCAGTGGTGATTGAACTACCAGGTGGTAAACGTGTAACTATCAAAGTTCCTGTAATTGTAATTCCAAAAACAACTCCGATTGTTGTTGAAGTTGGAATACCGATTACTGAAGATGATGTGAAGAAACATGTAGACCTTCCTGAAGGATGGAAGGTTACAAAAGTGGGAGAAATTCCAAAAACAAATACACCTGGTGACAAACCATCTATAACAGTAGAATTAGAGTTGCCAGACGGACGTAAAGTGACAGTGGATGTTCCTGTGAAAGTTACTCCTAAATCTAATCATGGGGATAGTCAAGGTAATAATGGTAGTTCAACTACTCATATCGTAACACGTTACCAAGATGGTGATGGTAAAGAAATTTCCCCAGAAGAAAATGGAAGCCATGGACCTAAGACTTTAGAAGGTTATGAATACACTGGCACTAAGACAGATAAAAATGGCAATGTGATTCATACCTATAAGAAAGTAGTTACTCCAACTCGTTCTGAGCAACCTGTTTCGCCAGTTCGTCCTACAGATCCAGAAAAACCAGTAGCTACTCCAACTCAGGTTAGTCGAACAGAATCAAATCAGGCAGTTAGTGAAACAGCCGTAGCCAATGACAAGAAGGAATTACCAAATACTGGTACAGAAGATAAGAGTAATTTAGCTAGTCTTGGACTTCTTGGAATGTTGGGTACATTCGGACTTGTAGCTCGTAAGAAAAAAGAAGACTAAGAAAGAAACTTCCTTTCTAAAGTTCGATAAAAAAATAGACTGAGGTGAAAACTTCAGTCTATTTCTTTTGGCTATGAAAATATCCTCTGGCAAGAACCAGAGGATAAGAGTATTATTTCATTGTTGGGAAGAGCAATACATCACGGATAGTGGTTGTATCAGTGAGGAGCATGCAGAGACGGTCGATACCGATTCCCAAACCACCTGTTGGTGGCATACCGTATTCAAGGGCCTCAATGTAGTCGTAGTCGATGCCTGTCGCTTCATCGTCACCAAGTTCTTTTGCTTTTGCTTGAGCTTCAAAACGACTAAGTTGGTCGATTGGGTCGTTGAGCTCAGTAAAGGCATTTCCATACTCTTTGGTCATGATGAAGAGTTCGAAACGGTCAGTAAAGCGTTCATCTTCAGGATTCTTCTTAGCTAGTGGAGATACAGCTACTGGATGTCCATAGACAAAGGTTGGTTGGATCAAGGTTTCTTCAACAAACTCTTCAAAGAAGGCATTGATAATGTGGCCAACTTCAGTGTAGTGTTTCTCAACAGGAACTTTCTTCTCAGCAGCAATAGCTTTGGCTTCCTCGAAAGTCATGTCTTGCCAGAAATCGACACCAGTAATTTCTTTGATAGCATCCACCATGTGAACACGCTTAAATGGTTCATTGATTTTGATTTCAGTGCCTTGGTAGTTAACTGGGCCATCGCCCTTAACTGATTTAGCAGCATGTTGGATAATACCTTCAGTCAAGTCCATGATGTCTTGGAAGTCTGCATAAGCTTGGTAAACTTCGATAGAAGTAAATTCAGGGTTATGAGTGGCATCCATTCCCTCGTTACGGAAGATACGGCCGATTTCATAGACGCGTTCCATACCACCGACGATAAGGCGTTTCAAGTGAAGCTCAGTCGCGATACGAAGCACCATGTCAATGTTTTGGGCATTGTGGTGGGTGATAAATGGACGGGCTGCCGCACCACCAGCTTCGTTGTGAAGAACAGGTGTTTCCACTTCAAGGAAACCTTTTTGGTCAAGGTAACGACGGATTTCAGAGATGATTTTTGAACGAGTGACAAAGCGCTCAAAGCTTTCACGGTTAGAAATCAAGTCAAGGTAACGTTTACGGTAAATTGTTTCAACGTCTGTCAAACCGTGGAATTTCTCAGGAAGTGGGCGAAGTGCTTTAGACAAATGAGTGATGTGAGTAGCTTTGATAGAGAGTTCTCCCATATCTGTACGCATCACTTCACCTTCGACACCAAGGAAGTCACCAAGGTCTGCTTTTTTGAAGATTTCGTAGTTTTCTTCACCGACAGCATCTTTACGAACGTAGATTTGGATTTGACCCTCGCGATCTTGAAGGTGGGCAAAACCAACTTTACCTTTACCACGTTTAGTTACCAAGCGTCCTGCGATAGTAGCTGTTTCGTTTTTATCATGTAATTGTTCTTTATCGAGGTCAGCATATTTATCTTTTAATTCTTGAGAGTTAGCAGTACGTTCAAAACGTTTTCCAAAGGGATCGATTCCTTGTTCACGGAGCGCAGCCATTTTTTCACGGCGAACGATCTGCTGGTCATTTAGTTCTTCCATATGTTCTGTTGACATGGGATCCTCCTAGTTTTACTCAAAATTGAATACGATGAGTCATTTTTTGCGATACTCCCATTTTATCATAAATAGCCAAGAAATTCACGGATAATCTTTAAAAACTAAAAAGAACTTGACGCTAAAATCAAGTTCTGTTATTGATAGGAGGTATCATTCCACGTATCAAGAGTGAATGTTTCAAAATCATGGGTTTCTAGGATGGTCAGGCTAGCATTTGCTAGACCACCATCTTTACGAAGAAGAGGTTCTTTATAACCTAAAAGAGTACGGAGACTGGCAGTAAGATTAGCACCGTGACCGACAATTAGAATATGCTCAGCCGGACTATCTTTGAGTGATTTGATAAATTGGATGGTCCGTTGGGTTGTGCTATAGAGTGATTCAGCTCCGAACATTTTAGTATCAAACTTGGCAAGATTCGTACGGAAAGCTTTGATTTGTTGCGGGTAAATAGCTTCTAAGGTTGCGATTTTCAATCCTTCTAATTTCCCCAGCTGCCATTCACGGAGAACAGGAACACTTTCTAAAGGACAGGGAGACTTGAGTTGACTTTGGATAATTTCAGCAGATTTGACCGCTCGAGGTAAATCACTTGAATAAATTTGATCGAAAGGAACATCCTTGAGATACTGACCGAGTTTTTTGAGGGTATCAATAGATTCAGGAAGAAGGGGAGAATCGCCACTAGCACCTTGAAAGCGTCCTTCCTGATTCCAGACCGTACGGCCGTGGCGAACAAAGTAGAGTTTCATTACTTGCTGTCCTCCAAGATATCTGCAAAGTCAGCTTTTACAAAGCTAGCCAAGTCTTGTGGTGCGACGATAATGCTGTGACCAACTTCTCCAGCAGAGACAATCATTTGATCCAAGTCTAGAGCGATCTTATCGATAAAAATGGGGTAATTGTGTTTCTGACGAATTCCGACAGGATTATTGGCTCCATGAATGTAACCAGTTGTTTTTTCCAAATCCTTTTGGGGAATCATGCTCACTTTTTTATTGCCAGAAATTTTAGCTAGTTTCTTTTCAGACAAGTGTTGAGTGATAGGGACAATTCCGATAATCGGTCCTGTTTTATCTCCCAAAAGAGCCAAGGTTTTGAAAATCTGATCTCGTTCATAATCTTGAGGAAGTTCTCCTTCAAGGGCATTGATTTGAATCCCTTGATGTGGGATACCTGCTTTAGACAGGATTTGTTCCACCAATGTTTTTTTGATTTTTACTTTTTTTGCCATTATTTATATTTATCCTCCAATTGACTCATCCAAATACCAAGCCAGATTCCCAGAGCAAAGAAGAAGGCGATGATGACATACCCAACAAGAGAAATACCAGTGTATTGGATACTTTCAGCGTTTCCTGCATTCGGAATCAAGATCAAAAGAGTACTTGATAGGACGATACCGATGATGAAATGATAGACGCGTGAGTGATAGTTGTTTAAGGCATAATCCATCAATTTTGAAAAAATGATGAGAGTTGCACCTGCCCCGATTCCAATCGGGAAGAAGGTTCCCAAGAGGTCAAAGGTTTTAAAACCAGTCAACATAGGAGCATAGAGCCCCAAAATCAAAAGGAGATTTGATGGACTGAGGCCAGGAACTAATACGCCAAGAGCCAGCAGTGCACCAGCTAGGACGAAATTAAGAAAGCTGGCACTTAAGGTTCCAACAACAAAATTTAAGGCATAGAGACCTAGTCCAGAAATGATAAAGGTTGCCCAGAACCAAGCTAAATCAATCTTGTCTCGGTCAGATTCTCGAGTTGATTCTTTGAGAAGGCTAGGAACTGTACCAATGATGGCACCTGCAAAGCTCCATAAGACAAAGACCTGATAATTTTCAAGCAGGTATTCAATCGGGTAGGAAAATAAGCCGATTCCCAGAAGCATACCGATGGCAACTGGAATAAAGTACAAAACATTTTCTTTAAAGTCTTTAAAGGGATGGGCCAGAAAGCCAATCATTCGTTCATAAATTCCTAAGATTGCTGCTAGAACCCCTCCGGAAATTCCCGGTAGAATAAATCCAAGAGCAATGACAATCCCTTTAATAACACGTGCTAACCATGAGAGCATATTTTTCCTCCAACTATTTCTATTTCAAAAAATCCTTACTATATTGTATCACAATCAAACACAAAAATAAAAAGCAAATGATAAACAAATGCTTTTAAGGTTTTAAAAAGAGTTTTCTAAAGGTTTCTTCTTTGTTCTTTAAGGCAGAGATAACGTTGATATCCAAATCGTGGTCAAAGCCAGCAATTTTTCCTTTAGACGTGTACTGGTGAATGTCGTAATCTAAATCAGTTTTAGGAGTAGCTTCGTAAAATCCTGAGTCAGAACCATAGGAAGGAATCCAAACAGACGTAAACTTATCTGTATCAATACTGTGCTCTTCCATGAAGTAGACCCCAACGTAGATTCCGATATTTTTAGCACCCAGTGATTCAAGCTTTGCTCGGAAGGCTTCAACACCATCGTTCATATTAGACATGGTTTTTTCTTCCACGTCTAGCCAATAGTAACTTGGACTGTATGGAGAAGAGGCGTTATAGAATACCTCAGCAGCTTTTTCCATCTCCTGGACATTTTTTCCGGCTACATAGGCATAGACAGCAACTGGGACATTTCGTTTTTGAAACTCAGTGATATGGGTTTTAAAGGCCTTATCAACACCATTAACATAGGAAGCATCGTTCTCTTTGGACGTTTGAGCACCACTATGGACGCGAACAATAGCTCCAGAAATGTTTTGGGACAGAGTATCGTAATTGATTTCCTCAGGACGCTGCCAACCAGAAACATCAATTACCGGTTTATCTATATTGTGTAGCGCTTGCGTTTCTACTTGCGCGATATTTGACTTTGTTTTTACAGGATGGTCCTCAAAACGAGGGCGATTCAGGATTAAAATGAAAATCATAATCCCAAAAAAACCAAACAAAATAAGCGGATTTATTTTCTTTCTCATATCTCATAATTTTACCTTAAAAATGAGAAAAAATCAAAAAAAATACTCAAAAAATGGGTTAATAAAGGACTTTAGAGCATTTTTTCATTCAAGGGCGCGGAATGATTTGAAATATGGTATAATAAAAGGGAATTTCTAGAGAAAAGAGAAGATTATGTCAAATTATGCCATTATTTTAGCAGCGGGTAAAGGGACTCGCATGAAATCTGATTTGCCAAAAGTGTTGCACAAGGTTGCGGGTATTTCTATGTTGGAACATGTTTTCCGTAGTGTGGGAGCTATCCAACCTGAAAAGACAGTAACAGTTGTAGGACACAAGGCGGAATTGGTTGAGCAGGTCTTGGCTGGACAGACAGAATTTGTGACTCAATCTGAACAGTTAGGGACTGGCCATGCAGTTATGATGACAGAGCCTATCCTAGAAGGTTTGTCAGGTCACACCTTGGTTATTGCAGGGGATACTCCTTTAATCACAGGTGAAAGCTTGAAAAACTTGATTGATTTCCACATCAATCATAAAAATGTGGCCACTATCTTGACTGCTGAAACAGATAATCCTTTTGGCTATGGACGAATTGTGCGTAATGACAATGCTGAAGTTCTTCGCATTGTTGAGCAGAAGGATGCTACAGATTTTGAAAAGCAAATCAAGGAAATTAATACTGGAACCTATGTTTTTGACAACGAGCGTTTGTTTGAAGCTTTGAAAAATATCAATACCAATAACGCTCAAGGTGAATACTATATTACAGACGTCATTGGCATTTTCCGTGAGGCTGGTGAAAAAGTCGGCGCTTATACTTTGAAAGATTTTGATGAAAGTCTTGGGGTAAATGACCGTGTGGCTCTTGCAACTGCTGAGTCGGTTATGCGTCGTCGTATCAATCATCAGCACATGGTCAACGGTGTTAGCTTTGTCAATCCAGAAGCAACTTATATCGATATTGATGTTGAGATTGCTCCTGAAGTTCAAATTGAAGCCAATGTTACCTTGAAAGGGCGAACGAAAATTGGTGCTGAGACTGTTTTGACAAATGGAACTTATGTGGTGGATAGCACTATCGGAGCAGGAGCTGTTATTACCAACTCTATGATTGAGGAAAGTAGTGTTGCAGACGGTGTGACAGTCGGTCCTTATGCCCACATTCGTCCAGGTTCAAGTCTAGGTGCCCAAGTTCATATTGGTAACTTTGTTGAGGTGAAAGGTTCTTCAATCGGTGAGAATACTAAGGCTGGACATTTGACTTATATCGGAAACTGTGAAGTGGGTAGCAAAGTTAATTTTGGTGCAGGAACCATTACAGTCAACTATGACGGAAAAAACAAATACAAGACAGTCATTGGCAACAATGTCTTTGTTGGTTCAAATTCAACCATTATTGCCCCAGTTGAGTTGGGTGACAATTCTCTTGTTGGAGCTGGTTCAACTATTACCAAAGACGTGCCAGCAGATGCGATTGCCATTGGACGCGGTCGTCAGGTTAACAAAGACGAATATGCAACTCGCCTTCCTCATCATCCTAATAATCAGTAGGAGTCTGTCATGGAATTTGAAGAAAAAACGCTTAGTCGAAAAGAAATCTATCAAGGTCCAATTTTTAAACTGGTCCAAGATCAGGTTGAATTACCAGAAGGCAAGGGAACTGCCCAACGGGATTTGATTTTCCACAATGGAGCTGTCTGTGTTTTAGCAGTAACGGATGAACAAAAACTCATCTTGGTCAAGCAGTACCGCAAAGCTATCGAGGCTGTCTCTTACGAAATTCCAGCCGGAAAGTTGGAAGTAGGAGAAAATACAGACCCTGTTGCAGCAGCCCTTCGTGAATTAGAGGAAGAAACAGCCTATACAGGGAAATTAGAACTCTTGTACGATTTTTACTCAGCCATTGGATTTTGTAATGAAAAGTTAAAACTATACCTAGCCAGCGATTTGGCAAAGGTGGAAAATCCGCGTCCGCAGGATGAGGATGAAACCTTGGAAGTCCTTGAAGTGAGCTTAGAAGAAGCCAAGGAATTAATCCAATCAGGTCATATCTGTGATGCCAAGACAATTATGGCTGTTCAGTATTGGGAATTGCAGAAAAAATAGAGGAGGTCAGTATGGGTAAACCTTTATTAACGGATGAAATAATCGAAAGAGCTAATAGAGGCGAAAAAATTTCAGGTCCTCCTTTGCTAGATGATGAGGAGACTAAGATTTTACCAACCTCTTCTTCCCGTTTTGGTTATGCCAATCCTAAGGATCATGGATTTAGTCAGGAAACCTTAAAGATTCAGGTCGAACCGTCTATTCATAAAAGCCGTCGCATTGAAAATACCAAGAGAAATATCTTCAATTCTAAGTTAAATAAGATTTTATTTGCAGTCATCTTTCTCTTGATTTTGCTTGTCTTAGCAATGAAACTTTTGTAATAGAAAAGGAATTGAAATGAAAATAGGAATTATTGCGGCTATGCCAGAAGAACTGGCGTATCTGGTCCAGCATTTAGACAATGCCCAGGAGCAAGTTGTTTTGGGCAATACCTATCACACAGGAACCATTGCCTCTCATGAAGTCGTTCTTGTAGAAAGTGGAATTGGTAAGGTCATGTCTGCTATGAGTGTGGCGATTTTGGCTGATCATTTCCAAGTGGATGCTCTAATTAATACGGGATCAGCTGGTGCAGTAGCAGAAGGTATTGCTGTTGGGGATGTCGTGATTGCTAACAAATTAGCCTATCATGATGTGGATGTCACAGCATTTGGCTATGCTTATGGACAAATGGCGCAACAACCGCTTTATTTCGAATCAGATAAAACCTTTGTTGCTAAAATCCAAGAGAGTTTATCTCAATTGGATCAGAACTGGCATCTTGGTTTGATTGCTACAGGAGATAGTTTTGTTGCCGGAAATGACAAGATAGAAGCGATTAAGTCCCATTTCCCAGAAGTTTTAGCAGTCGAGATGGAGGGGGCAGCTATTGCTCAGGCAGCGCATGCTCTTAATCTTCCAGTCTTAGTCATCCGAGCTATGAGTGATAATGCCAACCATGAAGCAAATATCTCTTTTGATGAGTTTATTATCGAAGCTGGACGTCGCTCTGCCCAAGTCTTATTAGCTTTTTTGAAAGCTTTAGATTAAGCGGAAATTTGACAGTTTATCTAGCTTATGATAAGATTTAAATAAAGAAAAGCTAGAAAACGTTTCAGAGGATATTATGAGTATTGAAATGACCGTCAGTGAGATTGCAGAGGTCTTAGGATTATCTCGCCAAGCAATCAATAACCGTGTCAAAGAATTACCAGAAGAAGACACAGATAAAAATGACAAAGGGGTAACGGTAGTTACCAGAAGTGGCTTGATTAAGCTAGAAGAAATCTATAAAAAAACGATTTTTGAAGATGAGCCTGTCAGTGAAGATGTCAAGCAACGCGAACTGATGGAGATTCTAGTGGATGAGAAGAATGCAGAAATTCTCCGTCTTTATGAACAATTAAAAGCCAAGGATCGTCAGTTATCAGAAAAAGACGAGCAGATGCGTATCAAAGACCGTCAGATTGCTGAGAAAGACAAACAACTCGATCAGCAGCAACAATTGACCCTTCAAGCCATGAAGGATCAAGAAAATCTTAAGCTAGAGCTGGACCAAGCAAAAGAAGAAGTCCAATCAACTAAGAAAGGCTTTTTTGCTCGTTTATTTGGAGGATAATCAAGGAGCTGTTTAGGTTACATGCTAACCTGATGGCTTCTTTTGTTTCTAAATAGTTTAGTTGCTCAATTAAAATAACAGTATAGGAGAGGTATAGAATGGAACGATTAGAAGATTACATTGCTTTCGATTTAGAATTTAATCAGCATGAAGGGCAAACACACTTGATCCAAGTATCGGCAGTGCGTTTTAGAGATGGTCGGGAAATCGATGCCTATGATTCCTATGTCCACACTAGTGTGCCTCTAAAGAGTTTTATCAATGGTTTGACTGGGATTACAGCTGAGACCTTAAAAGATGCTCCTCCAGTGGAGAAAGTTATAAAAGAATTCCAAGAGTTTGTGGGTTCTTTACCTATGGTAGGCTACAATGCTGCTAAAAGTGATTTGCCTATTCTAGCAGAGCATGGTTTAGACTACAGCCTGCAGTATAAGGTGGACTTGTATGATGAAGCCTTTGAACGTCGGAGTTCGGATTTACATGGTATTGCCAATCTCAAGTTGCAAACTGTTGCCTCATTTCTTGGATTTCAAGGTCAGTCTCATAATAGCTTAGAGGATGCTCGTATGACAGCGCGTGTTTATGAGTCCTTCCTAGAGTCGGATCAAGCTAGAGAATTGTTAGGGACAGAAAGTAGTCTATCAAACAATCCTTTTGGAGGCTTGGACTTGTCTCAATTATTTGACTAGGAGTGCCTATGAAACCTGAAAAACCTAAAAATCTAGGTTTTAAGCAGATATACTTTAATCTAGATAAAATTCTCTTTCTCTTTTTCTTGATATTCATGATGATTGAGTTTGTCTGGTTACCATCAAATTCTTGGATTGCTGGACTTTTGCTCCGTCAGACAGGTTATCTCTTTCTTTCCTACAATAATATTTTTGCCATTATAAAGGGTTCTCCCTTTGTTAGTCTTGCTTTATTGATTCTGGTAATCGTTAATTTACTGATTGCCTATTTTCAAATAGGACTCCTCTTTATTGGTGCTCGGCATTTATTATGCCATGAAAAAAGGACTTTGCTGGAGTACAGTCGTAAGGTCTTTCGCCAAAGTTTCTTGTTTATGAAACAAGTGACGCTTGCTAAGATAGCCTTTATCTTCTTTTATGTCATGATGCTTTTTCCGTTGATTCGAAAGATTTTAAAGATTTACTATCTCAATAAAATTGTCATTCCGGACTTTATCGTTGATTATGTGGAAGACAAGTATTGGCTAGTAGGTATAGTGGTCACTATTCTGGCTTTACTTCTATTCTATATTTCAGTGCGTTTCATGTTTGCCCTTCCTCAGCTTTTATTTGAGAAGAAAACAGTCAAAGAAGCAGTCAGATACAGTCTAGAGAAGACCAGAAAGCACTCCTGGTTTTATACTTGGAACTTGCTTTGGATTGTCGTCAAAACCTACCTATTTTTCATTCTTTTATTGATTCCAATCTTGGCAAGTCAGGCACTGATGGATGGTTTGACCCATAAGGAGTCTCTTATTCTGGGAATTATCAACTTTGTCTTGATTAAGAATTTCCATTATATGGCCTTGACTTACTTTCTCATTAAGTTTGTTTCCTTCTTAACAGGAGAAGAACTAGAGATCACACCAAGGAGAAAGAAAGATCACTGGATGAGATGGGGAGTGATGGGCTGTGCTTGTATCTTTTTCGCTCTTGAGGGTTATGTTTATTTAGAAGCCCCAGTCGCCAATAAACCTTTAATTATCTCTCATAGGGGAGTATCCAATAAGAATGGTGTCCAAAATACAGTCCAATCTTTAGAAAAGACGGCTCAACTAAGTCCAGACTTCGTTGAGACAGATGTTCAGGAAACAAAAGATGGCCAGTTTGTCATGATGCATGATGCCAATATCAAGAATCTGACAGGAGTTAATGCCAATCCTCAGGATCTCACTTTGGAAGAATTAACCAAACTTGATATTTCAGAAAATGGTTATCATAGCAAGGTATCTAGTTTTGATGACTATCTCAATAAAGCCAATGAATTGCATCAAAAACTCCTCATTGAGATTAAAACCAGTCGAAAAGATAGCCCAGATATGATGAAACGCTTTATGGAAAAATATGGAAGTATCATCAAGCAAAATGGTCACCAAATGCAATCCTTAGACTACCATGTGATTGACCAGGTGCTAGCCTACGATTCTCAAATTCCAGTCTATTTCATCCTGCCTTATAATAGTATCTTTCCAAGAACCAAGGCTACAGGTTACACTATGGAGTATTCAACTTTGGATGAAAATTTTGTCAACAAGCTTTGGAATACCGATCAGAAATTGTACGTTTGGACCATCAATAGTTCAGAGTCCTTTGATAAATCTGTTCATTTGGGAGCAGATGGCATGATAACAGATGACTTAGAAATGATTCAAGATCAAGTTACCATTGCCCAAGAAGACCCAGAGTATACTGAATTGCTTTTCAAACAGGCTATGGAATTCTTTAATTTTTAGTAAGCAAAAAGAGGAACAGTTGTTCCTCCCATGATAGGCAAGTATTCTTTTGAATGCTTGTTTTTTTAATTAGAATGGCAATTTCCCAGCGAAAGCACCTAATTTTTTCTTGGTAGTTTCATCGATTTGTTCAAGAGCAGAGTTGATGGCTTGAACGGTCATATCAGAAAGAGTTTCAAGGTCTTCTGGGTCAACAACAGCTGGATTGAAGTCAATGCTGACAACTTTCTTATCTCCAGTTAAGGTCGCTTGGACAAGGTCTTGAGCAGATTTGCCAACAAATTGCATAGCAGCAAGTTCAGCTTGGCTTTGTTCCATTTGTTTTTGAAGTTTTTGTGCTTGACGCATCATGTTTTGCATGTTCATCATAGTGATTTACAGTTTCCTTTTATCTTATTTTCTTTTTTATTTTATCAATTTTGAGGTTAAAAGTCTAATCTTTTTCTGAGTGAATTCATCTAGCATCGAAAAGAATCTAGAGGAAATAAAAATATAGGATAAATATTCTAAGCTAATAAGAATATTTATCCTATATAGTTACTAGATATTCGATGGCTACTTTAAGGATTTACCAGCACTATTCTACCTTGTAGAAAAATCCCTCAGTACTACCATTGATGAGTTGTTGTCCAAACCATAAGCGGTCTTGTGTGATATCAGATGAGTCGGTATAGCCATTATCTGGAGAAGAGGTGACAGACATGGTTAAAGGTGTTCCAGCTGGTAAAAAGGCAAGGGCAGAGCCACCAGCACCTCCATCTTTAGGAAGTATATTTGCCTTAAGATAGTGGTCGATTTCTTTAGCATGTTCAGTTGAAATTTTGGACTTATCACTTACTAAACCATTTTTGTCGAAAGTAAATTCAATACCTGAACGATTCCTCCAAGTTCCTGAGACACTAGAAAAATCCCCATTTTGAATTGCAGAAATATCCATCCCTTTGCTTTCTGACGGAAGGCTAGTTTCTCCATTTATGAGACTTGTGACAGACTTCCAAGAGAAAGATCTTATATCAAGGGAAGGTGGTTTTGTCCCCAGTCCCTCTTCTGTATCTGATTCCATAACTAAGTCTAATCGTGTACCATCCTGATTTAACTTGTATAGTTTAAGTTGGATTTGATTAATAGATACTCGGGTAGATAATTGAAAATAACCATGTTCTAAAGGATTAAAATGTACTCGCTCTCCAATAAAGTCCAGATTGTTTTCTGCATTGGTCAGTCGAATAACTTCCCCATTTTTAAGAGTTCGAATATCTAATAAATCGTAATAGTTAGAATACGTTTTTAGAGCAATCAAAAGTTCGTCCGTACCGTCTTGGTCTAAATCATACAAGCTATACTGTAATCCAGAATATTCGTTAGGATAACCATTTTTTAAGTTTGCTTTTGAATTGAGCTCTTTAGGTGAAGCTGAGGAACCATCTAATACTTTGGCATATTCTTTAAGGATAGGATTGTACAGGGTGTAGTCAGTTTTCTTTTCTTCCGATGTGGAAGAAGTGGAACTAGTACTTGAGGCAATCGCTTCAGAACTTGTTGCAGAAGTATTTTCACTCTGATGTTGGCAAGCCGTTAAAATAGAGATAGCTAAAATACTAATACTGAATAGAAATAATTTTTTCATATGTTTAATCTTGCAATTCTAAACCTTGAGCATCTTGGTGCCATTTGCTACCAGTTTTGGACGTTAAAACTTGAATAGTAATTATAATATTCCAAATTGCATTTGCTAGTAAAACAAATGGCAATAAAATAGGAATGAAAGCTAGCAGAGTTATACCGATACGCTTGTATCCTTGTTTGGAATTTCCGATGTAAAAATCGTATCCACCAAGTGCTCCTAAAAATAGGGCAAATAAGGCTGCGGCCAGTTTAGATTTATCACTCACTCCATTTGAATGTTGGCTAGAGCTAGCTGGAGATGTGTTATCTATTTTTGAAACAATATACTCATCACCGTTTTGATAAAATTCTACGTAATCACCTACTTGTGGTTCAAAACCAAAACTTTTTCTTGAAATTGCAGTAAATTGGCCATTATCACCTTTTCCAACATAAACTGTTTCATCTTCAATTTTTATAACTTTGTTCATATAATTGTCTCCTTAATCTATTTCTATTGTATGTTAGACCCACTCACCGTTGTAATTGACACGGTAGCCATCAGGTGTTGTCGTATTGATTGCTAGTGCACCAGAGCTATAAGCATAGTACCATTTACCAGATACCTTCATCCAGCCAGTTTTCATAGCGCCTGAGTCTTGAAGATAGTACCAGCTACCGTTATCTTTGACCCAACCTGTCTTCATCGCACCTGAACCGTCGAGATAGTACCAGCTACCGTCTTTTACCCAGCCAGTTTGCATCCAGCCAGAGTTGTCAAAACGATACCAAACACCATTGATTTTTTCCCAGCCATTAGTTGTATAGGAACCGTCGGCGTGTTTGTACCACCAACGAGAACCAGATTGTAGCCAACTACCTGAGATATTAGAATTCGAACCTGATTGAGTTGTTGTATTCGTATTTGAATTTGTTGAAGGATTTCCGATAGTCACATCTTTTCTAACTTTAAAGACACGTTTTCTTGTATCAGTTAAGTCACCGTAAGGCGAACCAGCTTCTCCAGACATCTCCAAAATATATGTTCCATCTGGAAATTGTTCTGAAACAAAAATATCACCTTTAAATTGATTGCTATAAAATAAAGGTTGTAAAAATTGATCACTGACATCTTTAGTTAAGCCACTAAAAATGACAGCATCGTGACTTTGGTACACAATTTTTCCGGTCGCTTTATCAATCAAAGTAACGTTTCCCTTAGCAGCATTATCACCTCCATGTGATAGTGGCTCTGAAAGTTTTCCTTCGAAGCTAAGTCCAAAATAATCAATTTCAACCTTTGTAATTGTTGCTTCTATTTGTTTTTCAGTACTCGTATTCTCGCTAGCTGATACTTGATTAGCTGTGATGACTCCAGTGCCAAGAAGTGATAGAGCTGAGATAGTTGCAAGTGTGAATTTTTTAGTTTGTTTGTGCATTCATTTAATACTCCCTATTTTTATTTGTTGTAAAGTAATCAGTTTGTCCTAAAATCTAGACTTTTTTGGACAAACTTGATAGAATGGTAGTGTAATAATAATCGGTCAAAATGCTGGATTTTAGAACCTTTTTTCTAACGAAAATAGTTCTAAAATAAAGTGTATTTCCTGTCCAAAAAATCCTAGGTTTTTTGACAAGAACTATGAATTTTTTATCCAATTATGAAAGGTGCTTTTTGATACTCCTAAGATGTCTGCACCTTCTCGTAAGGTTATTTCTTTTTTCTTATATTGAGCTATCACATTATGGAGATTATTTGGGACAACCAATTTTGGTCTACCGAATTTCTTCCCTTTTTTCTTTGCCTCTCGTATTCCTTCCATTTGTCTTTGTTTGATTTGTTCTCTTTCAAACTGTGCCACATAAGACAGAACTTGTAAAACGATATCGGAGATTAGTTTTCCTGTGATATTATCATTGCTATTCTTTGTGTTTAATAAGGGGAAATCTAAAACAGTTATATTTACTTTCTTTTTCTTAGTAATTGATTGCCATTGTTCTAAAATTTCATCATAGTTTCTTCCCAATCTATCAATTGATTTAATAACTAATTCATCATTCTCCTTCAAGGTAGTTAATAATTTTTGATATTCGATTCTGTCAAAATCCTTTCCTGAAACATAATCAATAAAAATATTTTCTTTTGGTAATTTGTTTTCTACTAAGGCTGAAAATTGCCTATCAATATTTTGTTCTCTTGTAGATACTCGAACATAACCGTAACGCATAAGGCTACCACCTATCTTTTTATCTCTATTTTAGACGAAAAGAAAACTACCGCCCATAATGAGTGGTAGTTTGGTGTACTCTTTGCTACTGTATTTTTTTGCCAAGATTTTGTCTTGGATGCGTGAATAGTAGTGTTGGATAAAAAATATTAAGGGCTTAAAATCCTTTTAAACCAACCTTTTTGATGTTTACAAAAATTAAAAACAGTATGTTCAATTTTTGCATGTTCATCATAGTGATTTACAGTTTCCTTTTATCTTATTTTCTTTTTTATTTTATCAATTTTGAGGTTAAAAGTCTATTGTTAGTATAAATCCCCTAACATTAAATTACCAAAGAGATTTTCGAAGAGTATGAGTCTGGAACATGAAAACAGCAGTTAATTTCAAGAAAGAAAAAAGAACAGTCGAAACTGTTCTTTTTTATCATTATTTGAGACCGTATTTTTTGTTGAAACGATCCACGCGTCCATCTGCTTGAGTGAACTTTTGACGTCCAGTGTAGAATGGGTGTGAGTCTGATGAAATTTCCACACGGATCAATGGGTAAGTTTCGCCTTCGAATTCAACTGTTTCGTTAGAGCGTTTTGTTGAACCGCTAAGGAATTGGTAACCAGTAGTTGTGTCCATGAAGACAACTGGGCGATATTCTGGATGGATATCTTTTTTCATTTTGCAATATTTCCTTTCTGCCATGGTCTCTTTGCGAGCCATAGATTGTTACCATACTAGTCTATCAGATTCTGAAAAGTTTGGCAAGTATTTTATCAGTTTTTAAGCAAGTTTTTTAACTTTTGGTAGATGATTTCGTTTTCTTCTAGGCTATAGGAATTGGCACCACTTGCTAGAGGGTGACCTCCACCATCATGTTCCTTGGCAATTTCATTGATAGGATGGATTTTACTGCGTAAGCGAACACGGTAGTGACCATCAGCTTGTTCCACAAAAATTCCCCAGAGACTTACACTGTCAATGCGTCCAGGTGCACCGACAATAGCTGCAGTTTCCGCATCGGTAACATTAAATTGTTTTAAGATTTCTTGACTCAGGATAACTCGAGCTGCACCGTTTTCATCCACTTCCAGATGATCGTAGATGTAGCCTTGAAGTTTCGCAATTTTGTAGCTCATAGTGTCCATTTTGCGAGTGAGAGCCGCAAAGTCAAAGTTCTGTTCTCTCAGAGAGGCAGCCAGGCGGAGGGTGCGTGCAGTGGTAGAAGGGTAGAGGAAACGACCTGTATCACCAACAATTCCTGCAAAAAGTAGCTCAGCAGCTCGATCTGACAGGGCCAGTCGGGTTGTTTGGGCAAATAGGGTAATCATCTCACTAGCGCTACTTGAACTAGTATCTACCCAAGATAGATCACCGTATACATCATCATTTGGATGGTGGTCAATCTTAATGAGAAAATCACCTTGACTATAGCGTTTATCATCGATACGAGCAGTATTCGCCGTATCACAGACGATGACAAGTGCACCTTGGTAAACACTATCTTCAACAAGATCCATCTCAGCCATCCAAGTAAGAGTTGGTTCATCATAACCTACGGCTTTGATGGTTTTTTCAGGGAAATGATATTCCAGCAAGGCTTTCAAGCCCACTTGACTTCCCAAGGCATCTGGGTCTGGTTTCATATGACGGTGAATGATAATCGTGTTGTATTCTTTGATTTTTTCTAAAATTTGATGGCAAATTTTCATAAATAACCTCAATTCTTTCTCATTTCATTGTAGCACAAGAATTTTTATTTTTAAAATGAAAAAGATGTGATATAATGGAGAAAGATAAATTGAGGAGGACGATATGGCATTAGCAAAAATTGTATTTGCCAGTATGACCGGTAATACCGAAGAAATTGCAGATATTGTAGCAGACAAATTACGTGACTTGGGCTTGGATGTCGATGTTGATGAATGTACAACTGTTGACGCTTCAGACTTCTTGGAAGCAGACATCGCTATCGTTGCGACCTATACTTATGGTGATGGTGAATTGCCAGATGAGATGATGGACTTCTACGAAGACCTAGCAGATCTCAACTTGAATGGCAAAATCTACGGAGTGGTCGGCTCAGGAGATACCTTCTACGATGAATTCTGTAAGGCTGTCGATGACTTTGATCGCGTTTTTGTAGCGACAGGGGCAGAAAAAGGTTCAGAGTGTGTCAAAGTTGATCTCTCTGCTGAGGAAGAAGACATTGAACGCTTGGAACAATTCGCAGAAGAATTGGCTGCTAAAGTAGGATAAGCATAAACGTGCGCTGATGCAAACAATCAGTGCATTTTTCTTATCGTGAGTTAGGATTTTACTAGCCTATTTGGTGGTTTTTTGATACAATAATTCAAATAAAGGAGGAGACTGTATGGATTTAGATAGTATTCGTCAAGAAATTGATCAAATTGACGATCAAATTGTCAAACTGTTAGAAGAACGAATGCATTTAGTTGAGGGTGTAGTTGCCTATAAGAAGGCTTCAGGGAAACCGATTTTAGATACTAAGAGAGAAGAAGTTATTTTTGAAAAGGTTAGAAGTCGTGTAGGAGATAAGCGCTATCAGGAAACTATTGTCGCGACTTTTTCGGACATACTCAAACGTTCGCGTGATTATCAGGATCAAAATATCAAATGAAAAAAGAACAATTTTATCCGCTAGGGATTTTTCTAGCTGCTATGTTGGGTGGACTTGTCCGCTACCTAGTTTCCACTTGGTTACCAGCCAGTCCAGATTTCCCTTGGGGCACCCTTCTTGCCAACTATCTAGGCATTTTCTGCTTGGTGTATCTTGTTAAGGGCTATTTAGTCTATAAGGGAACCAGTAAAGGCGTTATTTTAGCACTGGGGACGGGCTTTTGCGGAGGTTTAACAACCTTTTCTAGTCTCATGCTTGATGCTGTGAAACTGCTTGATACAGGGCGTTATCTTAGTTTAGTCCTGTATTTGCTTTTGAGCATCGGTGGCGGACTGCTTTTAGCTTACTATTTAGGGAGGAAAAAATGGTAATCGTCTATCTTGCAATTGCTTGTGGCTTAGGAGCGCTCGTACGGTATTTCTTTTCCCGCTATAATCAAGCATCTAAATTGCCACTCGGAACGCTAATAGCCAATCTTCTAGGTTGTTTTTTGATTGGATTATTTTACAATCATGTGGAGTCCAAGGAAGTCTATGCTATTCTAGCAACAGGATTTTGCGGAGGTTTGACAACTTTTTCGACCTTGAATGACGAACTTCAAAGACTGTTAAGTGATAAGAAGGTCTTTTATTCTTACCTGGCTTTGACCTACCTAGGTGGTTTGATTGCGATTTTTTTAGGAATTCTGCTATAAATTTCTTTACTTTTTTGTGGAAATTTGGTAAACTGTATCTTGTGTGTAATGGACGCACAAAAATACAGTTTATCCGCTGAGGAAGATTCCTCAAGATTGACAAAGATAGGAGAATAAAATGAATCCATTAATCCAAAGCTTGACTGAAGGTCAACTTCGTACAGATATCCCATCATTCCGTCCTGGTGACACTGTTCGTGTACACGCGAAAGTTGTCGAAGGTAACCGTGAACGTATCCAGATTTTTGAAGGTGTTGTTATCGCACGTAAAGGTGCTGGTATCTCAGAAAACTACACAGTTCGTAAAATCTCTAACGGTGTAGGTGTTGAGCGTATCTTCCCAATCCACACTCCACGTGTTGAAAAAATCGAAGTTGTTCGTTACGGTAAAGTACGTCGTGCGAAATTGTACTACTTGCGTGCTCTTCAAGGTAAAGCAGCTCGTATCAAAGAAATCCGTCGTTAATTCGACTAAAAAACTCTGCTTCTTCAGCAGAGTTTTTATCTAGCTCCCTTAGTTCAATGGATATAACAACTCCCTCCTAAGGAGTAGTTGCAGGTTCGATTCCTGCAGGGGGCAGTAAATCAATCAAAAAGCACTGAATGGTCAGTGTTTTTTCTTGTCCAAAAATGAAAACCATTTCAGATGAAAACGGAGGTGTGGTATAATAGGAGAAAGTATATATACTTTTCTAATCGGGTTTCTATCGTTCTAATAGGATAGAATTAAGTATTACAATCTAAGCTTTGGAGAAGGATTATTATTACTTGTTCTTTTTAATACTCACTTTAAGAAAGATTCTATTTTTATGATAAAAAAATTTGCTTTAATACTAATTTCTTTTTTTACAATCCTGTTATTTTTCATTGGACCAACTCACGCAGATCTAGTGATACCAGATAGGCCTTCTAATGGTATTTATGATCCAAACCATTATTTATCAGAGGTTGTTTCAGATAAAATAATAGAATTAAATGGTAAATCGGATACTCAAATTGGTATTTATATTGTTGAGAGTTTGAATAGTGAATCTATAGAAAAGTCAGCCAATACGATTGCCAGATCTTGGAAAATTGGCTATTCGGATTCAAATAAGGGTGCATTATTATTGATTGCTATAAAAGATAGAAAGTTTCGTATTGAGACTTCTAATAACCTAGCTACTATATTGACTGATACAAAAGCTAGGGAAATCTTAGATGCCTCTCGTGATAAGATGCGAGCCAAAGACTATGATGGAGCTGTGATTGATATAATCCAAAACATATCCAATCAAGATTATGACTTAGCTGATGCACCTGTAGTAGAGAGAAATTATTTTTATGAAGTCCCTAAAGCTATATGGGAACTAGTAGTAGAAATTCTTGATCATTTCGGTGTAATTTTTATGATTTCTTTTGTGGTACTTTTTCTTACAGAAGGTAGGGTTTCGGGTAGGAAACGGAGATCTAATAAATTCTATTATGGTAAGGATAAATTATACCCTGATGATAAAGATTTTATAAATGATGGTTCTTGGTCACAAAAAGCATTAACAGCTTACCATATTAAAAATTCAGATGAGTATCATAATGAGAGTAGTAGTGATTCCTCATCGCCTTGGTCGAGTGATGATTGGTCGAGTGATGATTGGTCAGGTGGTGGTTTTGATGCTGGTGGATCATCAAGTGATTGGTAATTTAGCTTATTTCATAGTGAGTTACCTGCCTTGATCATTTAAAAAAATGATGGTATAGAAAATTCTTGATTTGGAAAAAACCGCTCAGCTGAGCGGTTTTCGTCTATTCATACCCTTTTACAGTACCCATGTACGGATGGCATGGGCAACGCCGGATTCATCGTTAGATTTAGTTATGTATTTGGCGATTTTTTTGATTTCTGGATTTCCATTTTCCATGACAACTGGATTGCCAACGACTTCCAGCATGGCACGGTCATTTTCTTCGTCACCTATCGCCATGGTTTCATCTTTGGTCAATCCTAGTTTTTCAGCTAAGTGAGTGATGGCTGAACCCTTATCTACATTCTTTTTAAGGAGTTCGAGGTAGAAAGGAGCCGATTTGTTGATGGAGTAGCGTTCGTAAAATTCTGCTGGGATTTTTTCAATGGCAGCATCGAGAATCTCAGGTTCATCGATGAACATACATTTAACGATTTCCTTGTCAGCCATTTCTTCAGGGGTGCGGTAGAAGATAGGCATGCTGACGAGGGTTGATTCGTGCACAGTGTATTTTCCGATATTGCGATTTGCAGTGTAGATACCATCCTTAGTAATAGCATGCATGTGAACACCGAGCTTGCGACTGAGGAATTCCATATCCAGATAATCCTCATAGGTTAAGGATTCGCTGATAATCTCATGTCCAGTAGCAGTTTCTTGGACAAGGGCACCGTTGAAGGTCACCACATAGTCACCCTCGTCTCTCAACTGCAAGTCGTCCAGAAGTTTGGCAACACCTGCGATAGGGCGGCCAGTTGCAATTACGACTTTGACACCAGCTTCTTTGGCATCTTGGATGGCAGAAAAGACTTTAGGAGTGATTTCCTTTTGGCTATTGACTAGGGTTCCGTCGATATCAACGGCAATTAGTTTAATACTCATAAATTTCCTCTTCTAGTTTTTATTTGGGGTAAAATGATCGTTCTCAATCAAGTGTAAAAATTGCTGGGTGATGCTTGCGAAGATGCTGTTTTGATCCAACATTTCTTTTGGGAAATAGAAACGATTATCTCCGTGGCGACTGCCAGCAAGAGATTGGACGATAGGAGACAGGCTAGAGAGTTCGGCCAGTTCTCCATTTTTTTGTAAAATCTCAATCTGTGTCCTTGGATTTTCAGATTCGGGACGATAGATATCATAAGGGAGGTCAAAATTCTTATGAATGGCAGTGTAGTAGTCGGGATCAAAGCCAATGTCCTCAACCAATTTTCTCATGCTGGCGAGTTGGTCTTGGTCTTCTTGTGAAAAAGTAATGGATTTAAAGACCTTGCGGTTGACAAAGCGCTGTGATAAGTCTGCTAAAATCTTGTCAGGACTGGTCATCCAGAGCTGGAAGTAGGTATTCATCACACCATCATCTAGAGCCAGATAGTCAGATAAGGTCACATTTTTTTCAAAGAAAGGTAGGAGGTGTGGGGAAGTTCGTGCAAAGAAGTCTTTGTCCTCAGGATAGAGTTCCTTGGCGCGCTTGAGGAGATTCTGTAGGAGAACTTCCATGGCGCGTGTTGCGGGGTGGAAATAAACCTGCATGTACATCTGGTAGCGACTGAGGACGTAGTCTTCGATGGCGTGCATGCCATTGCGCTGAAAGGCGATACCATTTTCGACAGGACGAATGACTCGGAGTATGCGAGTCAGGTCAAATTCCCCATAGGATGCTCCTGTAAAATAGGAGTCACGCAAGAGATAGTCCATGCGGTCTGCATCAATCTGACTAGAAATGAGTTGCACGACCTGCTTGTTAGGGTAGGTATGGTCGATGACACTGGCAACCTTTTCTGGAAAATCTGGCGCTACTTGTAGTAGGACTTGGTGAATCTCCGTTTCAGGACTTTGGATAATTTCCTGAGTAATGGCTTCATGGTCTGTATCAAAGAGATGTTCAAAAGTATGGGAGTAGGCACCATGCCCAAGGTCATGTAGGAGAGCAGCGGTCATGGTCAAGAGAGACTCGGCAGGATTCCATTCCTCAGGATATTTTTCTTCAAAAATCTCTGTGATGCGACGAGCAATCTCATAGACTCCAAGACAGTGAGAGAAGCGACTGTGTTCTCCACCGTGGAAGGTATAACTGGAAGTTCCCAGTTGCTTGATTCGACGCAAACGCTGAAATTCTTTTGTATTAATCAAGTCATAGATGATTTGATTATTGACATGGATGTAGTTGTGAACTGGGTCACGGAATACTTTTTCGTTCATATGACCATTATAGCAAAAAGCTAGAGTTTTTGGTAAAATAGTAGGACAAGAGACAAGAAAGAGGACTTGATGTGAAGATTCGGATGCGAAATACGATTCAGTTTGATGAGCAGCTGGAAGTGATTGACCAGCTTTATGATGTAGAAGTGCATGAAAAGGGAGATTATAGCTACCTGCTTTTTTATAATGAGGAAAAGGAAAAAGTAGTTATTAAATTTCATGATCAAGAACTGGTGATGACCCGTTTTTCCACTCCCAAGACCATTATGCGCTTTTTAAAGGATAGCGATAGTTTAGCCTATATTCCTACACCTATGGGCATGCAGGAGTTTATCATCCAAACGAGCCATTATCAAGTTGATGGGCAAAAGATTGAACTAGATTATCAACTACAAAATCAAGAGGGACACCCCTTTGCCAGCTATCAATTGGAAATTACTTGGGGCTAGTCTCATGTCTTTTTCAAATTTACCTGACTATCTTCTCGGATTAGTCCGCTAATGTGGTAGATTGGGGATAATATCCAAATTTCATACAGCAGTTTTATTGTTATGTACACAGAGATTAGTTTTGTACTAGTCTCTTTTCTCAAAGAAATGATAAGAAAGTTCAAGAGCTTGTTACGGATAATACTTTAGTTCCTACTATTTTCGAATATATACTGGCTATTGCATGGTATTATATATCAGATAAGAAGTTTCGACTGAGAAAATCTATGCAATTAACGTTTTCTGCTGATAATTTACCACTATCACATGCTAGTGGCAATAAAGGGGATATAGAGATTGAATATAATGATAAAATGCTTTTACTTGAAGCAACATTAATGGATAAATCAACTCAAAAGCGTGGTGAGTTAGAGCCAGTTATACGTCATTCTGTGAATTTAGTATTATCTACCAATAAACCACTACAAACAATATTTGTAGCCAATGAAGTGGACGATAATGTAGTTAATATTTTTAGAGCTACATCATTTATTCAGTTGAATGGAACATTAACAAAAGGTAGTGTAAAAGGGTTAAATATCTTTGCTTTGACAATTCCAGAAATTATAAATATTTTGGATAGAGAGGTTAATGATCAGAAAATTTTTGATAATTTAGATGATTTTTCAGATATAGAACTTCATAGAATAGAAAACGGCTGGCGTGAAAAGATAGTGTCTGAAATTTTAGCATAGCCTGTAGGAAATGCGAGTAATTATCGTGTTTTACATAAGATAATTTGATGTAGAAAGGTTTGTATTCAATGATTCAAAGAGGCTCAGAGTTTAGAAAATGGGATTTACATATTCATTCTCCCTATACAGTGTTAAATAATCAGTTTGATAAGCTGTCCGATGGAAGTCCAGATGTAGAAAAATTCATTCAAAAAATAAGGGATGAAGGTATCTCTGCTGTTGGATTGACTAATTATTTTAACTTTAATGATGATGATTTTAAGTTAAAGGAAAGATTGAATAAAGAAGGAATTGCAACTTTTTTAAATCTGGAAATTAGGCTTTCATATATAAATAAATCTGACCAACTTTTTGATTATCATATAATTTTTGACAATAAATTGCCTGACATTATTATCAAAAATCTATTAGGTCAATTAAAGGCTAATATTGGTAGTACTAATAAATCTTTTAATACTTTAACAAATAGCGAAATTGAAAATGTTGCAAATATTGATTTAAGTCAATTATTGAAAGTATTAAATAATGATAAAGAGCTAAATGGGCGTTTTTTGACAGGGTTTCTTTCAAGAGGTCATGGTAGTGCTACTAGCGATTCTGACCCTAAAAATGGTGCAGTATATGAAAATATCTGTGTTAATTCAGACTTTCTAATACATTCAAGTTGTGACAATCCAGCAATCTGTAAAGATAAAAAATGTAAACACAATAATATTTTGGTTGATAGGAAATTTTGGCTTGATAAATCACCATATGTAAGACCGCTACTTCAATCCTCAGATTCTCACTCTTTGGAACAAATAGGAAGTAAATATTCTTGGGTAAAAGCAGATTTAACTTTTGATGGTCTAGAACAAATAAAGTATGAACCAGAATATCGTATTAGTGTTGAGAAAGAAAAACCAACTCTCAAAAAGGATGAACTTGTCATTGATAAGATTCTATATAACGGTCAAGATATTTATCTATCCGAAAATCTAAATACAATTATTGGTGGTCGCTCAACTGGTAAATCAACTCTACTAAATTCTATAGCTAAAAAGCTGGGACGAGAGCTGAATGGTGATTCATATTATTTTGAAAATATGGATGATTTTCAAATTATTTGGAAAGACCAGCAAGAAGATAATTCCAGACAGATAGAGTATATACCTCAAGAGTATATGTTTGCTTTAGCCAGAGACAATAAGAAGCTTAAAGATTTGGTAGGAAGTATTATTCAATCCAAAGAAATGAACTCTGAATTAAAGAAATATGAGCAAAATTGCACTACTCTACATCTTGAAATTAGAGGGTTACTTGATAGTTATAAAGAGAACCAAAAAAATATTCATGAGCTAATTAAGCCAGAAGCAGAAAAACAAGCTACTCAAAATCGAATAAAAACATACGAAACTAAGAAAAAAGAATTATTAAATGCTAGTGAGATAACGGAGCAAGAAAGAGATTTATTTGAAAATAAAAACAAAGAATTGCAGTTATTGAAAACACAAAAAGAGATTCATGAATCTGACTTGCGATATGTATCAAGCATTCTTCCAATTATATTTGAGATTAAAAGTTTGCCCACAACGACTACTCCGTCTCAAGATTTAAGGGTTAAAATTGGTCAGATTACAGCTCGGTTGCATGATTCCGTCAAAGCACAACTGGATCATGAAATTAGGATAATTAAGTTAGAAAAAGAAAGTCTAATCAAAGCTAGTGAAAATAAAATTGCGGACATAGAAAATGATGACATATATAAGAAATGTGTTGAGGCAATGAAAAATAATTCAGAGATAGCGAGGTTAAATTCTTTAATTAAGAATGAAGTTGATATTTTAGCAAAAATTGAAGCATTTGAAAAACAAAGGGATGAATTCGATAAAGTAACAGAAGAAATTCAAAAAGAGATTATTTCGAAATATAAGGAATACTCTAATATTAGAACTGAATTATTGAATAATTTCAAGATTGAAGATGATAATGGAGATAATTTAAAGATTTCGGTCAAGTTCTCATTAATTGATTTGGAGTCTGAATTTGATTATATTAATGCTCGAGGTCGTTCGAAACAAGATTTTATAGAAAAAATGATAGATTCTTTTGATGAAGTTGTCGATTCAGTATTTTATGAGGATAGTCTTGCCTTTAATGGAAATAGGGACAGATTCAGTCATATTGAACATTTTTTCACTACTAATTTTTACGAATATAGTTTTGAGATTGAATATCAAGGTGATAAATTTGAACAAATGTCACCTGGGAAAAAAGCATTTATTGTATTAAAATTAATATTAGAGTTTTCAGATAGTAAAATCCCCGTATTAATTGACCAGCCTGAAGATAGTTTGGATAACAGAGCAATATATAGTGAATTGACAAAATACATCAAAAAAACTAAAAAGAATCGACAAATAATCATAGTTACTCACAATCCTAATATAGTTGTATCTGGTGATGCGGAAAATATTATTGTAGCTAATCAGCAATCTGATAATTCTCCAAATCAAAATGGTAAGAAGTTTGATTATGTAAATGGTGCTTTAGAGAACCGTAATAATGATTCTACATCTGAATTCATACTTCAAAAATACAACATCAGGGAACATGTATGTGATATTTTGGAAGGTGGAGAAGACGCCTTTATTAAGAGGGAAAATAAATACAGTATTAATGGCTAATAATAATTGTATTAATTAAAAATGGAGAGCATTAATTTATAAAAGACACATGTTTATTTCTAGCAAACAGACTTTTTAAGGAGTTAGGATTGGTCATTGGACTGCCGGGTAATGTGTGGTATAATAAAAGTTATGGAAATCGAAAAAACCAATCGTATGAATGCGCTTTTTGAATTTTATGCGGCGCTTTTGACAGATAAGCAAATGAATTATATCGAGCTCTACTACGCTGATGATTACAGCCTTGCTGAAATTGCTGAGGAGTTTGGTGTCAGTCGTCAGGCTGTCTATGATAATATTAAGCGGACAGAAAAGATTCTGGAAGATTATGAGATGAAATTGCACATGTACTCGGACTACATTGTCCGCAGTCAAATTTTTGACCAGATCTTGGAGCGTTATCCCAAGGATAACTTTCTGCAGGAGCAGATAGAAATTTTAACAAGCATTGATAATAGAGAATAAGAGGAAGAAAAATGGCATTTGAAAGTTTAACAGAACGTTTGCAGAACGTCTTTAAAAATCTACGTAAAAAAGGAAAAATCTCTGAAGCTGATGTCCAAGAGGCAACCAAAGAAATTCGCTTGGCCTTGCTTGAGGCCGATGTTGCCTTGCCTGTTGTAAAGGACTTTATCAAGAAAGTTCGTGAGCGTGCGGTCGGGCATGAGGTCATTGATACCCTTAATCCTGCGCAACAAATTATTAAAATCGTTGATGAGGAATTGACAGCCGTTTTAGGTTCTGATACGGCTGAGATTATCAAGTCTCCTAAAATTCCGACGATTATCATGATGGTTGGTTTGCAGGGAGCTGGTAAAACAACCTTTGCAGGTAAATTGGCCAACAAACTCAAGAAGGAAGAAAATGCCCGTCCTTTGATGATTGCGGCGGATATTTACCGTCCTGCTGCCATTGATCAGCTTAAGACCTTGGGACAACAGATTGATGTTCCTGTCTTCGCTCTTGGGACAGAGGTTCCAGCTGTTGAGATTGTACGTCAAGGTTTGGAACAAGCCCAAGCCAATCATAATGACTATGTCTTGATTGATACGGCAGGTCGTTTGCAGATTGACGAGCTCCTTATGAACGAGCTTCGTGACGTGAAAGCATTGGCCCAACCAAATGAAATTCTGCTCGTCGTTGATGCCATGATTGGTCAAGAAGCGGCCAATGTTGCGCGTGAGTTCAATGCTCAGTTAGAAGTGACTGGGGTTATCCTTACTAAGATTGATGGCGATACTCGTGGTGGTGCTGCCCTATCTGTTCGACACATTACTGGAAAACCAATCAAGTTTACTGGTACAGGTGAAAAGATTACGGACATTGAAACCTTCCACCCAGACCGTATGTCAAGCCGTATTCTTGGTATGGGGGATATGCTCACTTTGATTGAGAAAGCTTCTCAAGAATACGATGAGCAAAAAGCCCTTGAAATGGCTGAGAAGATGCGTGAAAACACCTTTGATTTCAATGATTTCATTGATCAGTTGGATCAGGTGCAAAACATGGGGCCAATGGAAGACTTGCTCAAGATGATTCCAGGTATGGCCAACAATCCAGCTCTTCAAAACATGAAGGTAGATGAGCGTCAGATTGCTCGTAAACGTGCCATCGTATCTTCAATGACACCTGAAGAACGTGAAAATCCAGATTTGTTAAATCCAAGCCGCCGCCGTCGTATCGCAGCTGGTTCTGGAAATACTTTTGTCGAAGTTAATAAATTCATTAAAGACTTTAACCAGGCTAAACAACTCATGCAGGGTGTTATGTCTGGAGATATGAACAAGATGATGAAACAAATGGGAATCAATCCAAACAACCTTCCTAAAAATATGCCAAATATGGGAGGAATGGATATGTCTGCCCTTGAAGGAATGATGGGACAAGGTGGTATGCCTGACTTATCAGCTCTCGGAGGAGCGGGAATGCCCGATATGAGCCAGATGTTTGGTGGTGGACTAAAAGGTAAAATCGGTGAATTTGCCATGAAACAGTCTATGAAACGCATGGCTAACAAAATGAAAAAAGCGAAGAAGAAACGCAAGTAAGACAAAGGAAGGCCGGAGGGCTTTCCTTTTTTAGAAAGAAGAAAAATGAGCACTTCCGTAATTGGAAATGCTCGTTTTTTGATATGTTTAGACTCTTAGTCTTTATTTTCGTATGGCAAGATCAAGTTCAAGATGATTCCTGTCATGGCTGATAGGGCAGTACCCGAAAGGGTAACTGGACCAAGTTTAAGAATAGCTCCTCCAAGTCCAAGTACCAACATAGCACTTGCGATGATTAGGTTACGCATTTGACTGAAGTCTACACGTTCTTTGATCAAGACTTTCAAACCATTACTTGCGATAACTCCGTAGAGAAGGATTGACATACCACCAAGTACAGCATTTGGAATGGTTGAAATCAAGGCAGTGAATTTACCAAGGAAGCTAAGGGCAATCGCGATGAAGGCAGCGTTACGGATAACTGAGACAGAAGCGATACGAGTCATACCGATAACCCCTGTATTTTCTCCGTAAGTTGTATTGGCTGGTCCACCAAGGAAGGCAGAAACAGAAGTTGCGATACCGTCACCAAGAAGAGTACGGTGAAGACCTGGTTCTTTCAAGAATTGACGGCCACAGATTTGACCCAAAACAGTATGGTCTCCGATATGCTCAGAAATTGTTACGATAGCGATTGGCAAGATGGCGATGGTTTCTGGACCAAAGTAAAGATTGTACTCTTTAAAGGCACCACCAGTGCTAAATGGCAAGTAGAAGCCAGGAATTTCAAACCAGTTAGCTTTAAGAACGGGTGTAAAGTCTACCAAGCCAAGAGTTAGCGCAAAGAGGTAACCACCGATAATGGCAAAGAGGAATGGAATGATTCGTAGGAATCCTTTTCCTTTTGTATTGATAAAGGCAGCAATCAAGAAAGTAACAACTGCTACAAGAGCATTTTTCCAATTTCCATCCGCTACAAGACCAGCGTTAGTAACAGCTGAACCTGCAAGTCCAAGACCGATAACGATGATCATAGGTCCAATGATGATTGGTGGCAAGAGTTTATCAATCCATTTTGTACCCGCAAAACGAACACTTGCAGCCACAAGGACATAGACTAAACCAGTCAAGATAACCCCTGTTTGAGCAGCAGATACATCACCACCCATTTCTTTCATAGCTAGGGACATAGCTGTGATAAAGGCAAATGAAGAACCTAGATAAACTGGAACTCTAAAACCAGTTGCGATCATGTAGATGAGTGTTCCTACACCTGAAGCAAAAAGGGCAACAGATACAGGCATTCCCAAAATCAATGGTACCAAGATGGTCGCTCCAAACATGGCGAAAACGTGTTGGAAGCTAAGGAGAATTCCTTTTCCAGCCGAAGGACGTTGGTCAACGTCTAGTAACAAATCAACAGTTGATTCTTGTTTCATATAAACCTCACTTTTGGGCATCAAAAAAGAGCCCATTATTTTACAGCAATAGGCCCTCAGAGTAAGACTTCTCTAAAATCTAGACTTTAAAGAGTTTTAAATATTTCTGTGTCTTCGTCACCTCACGGGATGACATTAAAAACCTTTGCTTGTGATAGTATAGCAGAAATTCCGAACTTTGTAAACATTTTTTACTAAAAAATTTAAAGTGGGCGTTTGTTGGGCATGCCAGCCTTTCTTGGATATTTATTTGGTGTTTCTTTTTTCTTTTCTACCACTGTGATGTAACGTGGATCTCCATTTGGTAGGGCGTAGCTGAGATTGTCTTCTACTTTACTAAAAAGGAGGTTGAGGGCATTCTTAGCTTCTAATAATTCCTCAGGCGCATTGCTAGCCTTGAGTGCCAATAGTTTTCCGCCAACTTTAAGGTAGGGAATAGTTAATTCAGATAGGACTTGCATACGGGCAACCGCACGAGCCGTTACAAAATCATAGTGAGCACGGAAGTTTTTGTCTTGGGCCAAGTCTTCTGCACGTCCATGATAGAAGTGAACACCGCTCAAATCTAGCTCTTGAGCCAAGAGTTGGAGGAAGTTGATGCGCTTATTTAGCGAATCAATAATAGTCACATCTAGCTGAGGATAGAGGATTTTCATAGGTAGACTAGGAAATCCTGCCCCGGCTCCAATATCAAGAAGTTTGATAGTTTCATTTGAAATTAAGCCTTGCAGAATGGGTGCAATAGAATCGTAAAAGTGTTTCAGATAGACTTCTTCCTTATCTGTAATAGCCGTCAAATTAATCTTTTCATTCCACTCGACCAAGAGTTCAAAATAACGTTCAAATTGTTTTTTTTGCTGGTCCGAAAGTGGAAGATTTTGCTCGGCAAGCAAGTTGTAAAATGTTTCTGGTTTCATAGTTATTTCCTTCTTTAGTATCATCTTATTTTACCACAATCATTAAAAATTTGATATACTGGTACTAATCTAAAAGTAGAAAGGACTTATATAATGACTTGGATTATTCTTGGAGTTTTGGCTCTTGTTGTTATTTTTGTGATTGTTAGCTATAACGGTTTGGTTAAGAATCGTATGCAAACAAAGGAGGCTTGGAGTCAGATTGATGTTCAGTTGAAACGTCGAAATGATCTCTTGCCAAACTTGATTGAGACTGTAAAAGGTTATGCCAAATATGAAGGTTCTACCCTTGAAAAGGTGGCAGAACTTCGCAATCAAGTTGCTGCAGCAACTTCACCAGCAGAAGCTATGAAAGCTAGTGATGCTCTTACTCGTCAGGTTTCAGGTATTTTTGCAGTTGCAGAAAGCTATCCAGATTTGAAAGCTAGTGCCAACTTTGTTAAATTGCAAGAGGAGTTGACAAACACAGAAAATAAAATTTCTTACTCTCGTCAACTTTACAACAGTGTTGTCAGCAACTACAATGTAAAATTAGAAACTTTCCCAAGCAATATTATCGCTGGGATGTTTGGATTTAAAGCAGCAGATTTCCTTCAAACACCAGAAGAGGAAAAGGCAGTTCCTAAAGTTGATTTTAGCGGTTTAGGTGACTAAGATGTTGTTTGATCAAATTGCAAGCAATAAACGAAAAACGTGGATTTTGTTGCTGGTATTTTTCCTACTCTTAGCTCTTGTTGGCTATGCGGTTGGTTACCTCTTTATGCGATCTGGGATTGGTGGATTGGTTATCGCACTGATTATCGGCTTTATCTATGCCTTGTCCATGATTTTTCAATCGACAGAGATTGTCATGTCCATGAATGGAGCGCGTGAGGTGGATGAGCAAACTGCACCAGATCTTTACCATGTAGTGGAAGATATGGCTATGGTCGCTCAGATTCCTATGCCCCGTGTTTTCATCATTGATGATCCGGCCTTAAATGCCTTTGCGACAGGTTCTAATCCTCAAAACGCAGCGGTTGCTGCGACTTCAGGTCTCCTTGCTATCATGAATCGCGAGGAGCTAGAAGCTGTTATGGGACATGAAGTCAGTCATATTCGTAATTATGATATCCGTATTTCGACTATTGCTGTTGCCCTTGCTAGTGCTATCACCATGCTTTCTAGTATGGCAGGTCGTATGATGTGGTGGGGTGGAGCAGGTCGTAGACGAAGTGATGATGACCGAGAAGGAAATGGCTTAGAAATCATTATGCTAGTGGTTTCCCTACTAGCTATTGTGCTGGCACCTCTCGCTGCAACCTTGGTGCAACTAGCTATTTCTCGTCAGAGGGAATTCCTAGCTGATGCTTCTAGTGTTGAGTTGACTCGCAATCCTCAAGGGATGATTAATGCTCTACGTAAGTTGGATAATAGTAAACCGATGAGTAGTCCTGTAGATGATGCCAGTAGTGCACTTTATATCAATGATCCTAAGAAAGGTGGAGGGTTCCAAAAACTCTTTTATACCCACCCACCTATCTCAGAACGGATTGAACGTTTGAAACGTATATAAAAAAATCCAGAGGTCGTCTCTGGATTTTTGCTATGTTGAAAATTTATAAATCTTCTAAATTAACTATCTCCAAACCGTGTTCTGTCAAGCGATAGATAGTCGAGCAAACTTCTTTTAAGAAACGACGGTCATGCGAAACAGTGATGAGACCACCAGGATAAGTGGCAAAGAGTTTTCTGATTTCGGGTTGAGAAGTTGGAGAAAAGTTTCGTGTGGGTTCATCTAGCAGGAGAAAGTTTGGTTTGCGCAAGACTAAATCCAAAAGCAGAAGTTTTCCCTGTTGTCCGCCAGATAAGGAGCGAATTTGATGCTGCATTTCTGGATAACTGAAATTGAGACTTGCTAAGTGAGATTGGATTTTCTGTAGTTCCTCTTTTTCTCCAGTTTTGCTGAGGTAGGCTATTGGTGATAAATCCAATTGCAGTTTTTTGTGGTAATCTTGTGGCATAAAACCAAGGGAAATCTCTCTTTTATCATTCAGAATTCTCTGTACCTTGGCTAACAGAGTTGATTTTCCAATACCATTTGGCCCGATAATACCGATTTTTTCTTGGCCATGGACAGTTAGTTGTAGCTGCTGAGCCAAAACACGGTCGTCAATGGACAAATTTTCTTTTTCCAGTTGGATTAAGACTTTAGATGTCGGTAATGGCTGTATATCTGAGAAAAAAAGTCTAATTTCTTCCTCTTCAAGTGGTTTTTGGGTCATGGACTGAGCTGTCTTTTCAATACGTTTTTCTTGAGAGAGGACAGTTTTCATCTTTTTAGCCAATAGGCGACCGGCAGTACTGTCTTTGGTAGCTCGAAGTGCAGTTTCTACATTTTGCTTGACTCGCCGATGTTTTTCCATGGTTTTATCGTAGGCTCTTTGGTCGTTAGATGCTTGCTGGCTTTGTTTGATAAAATTAGCCTTTATCTGCTCACTATAGCGATCATAGTCTAAATGCTCTACTAATGTTTCTGCTTCTTTACGGTGCTTGACCAGTCGCAAGTGGACAATAGTATCAGCCGTTTCAGAAAGAAAGTCTTCATCATGGGAAATGAAAATAACGGTTTGCCTCATCTTCTGTATCTGTCTTTTTAGCCAATCAACCGTCTCAAGGTCTAGGTCATTTGAAGGTTCATCTAAAAATAGAATCTCAAAGGGTTTGGCTAACTCATGGATGAGCTGAATTTTCAAAGCTTCGCCCCCTGATAGACTGCCAATATCTTGGTTGCTAGCGAAACGATTGCTATCAAAATGCAATTCCTCAGCCAAACGATAGAGGATACTGTAGTCTAAATCAATAGAATCTAAAAAGAAGTAGTCGTGTAGACTTCTCTTTTTCAAGTCCTCAGGGACTTTTTGAGGAATACAGGCCAGTGACTGATAGTCAGACTGGATGTCTCCCTTGATAGTGAAATCAGACAAAACTTCCCCAATTAAAATTTTAAGTAAGGTTGATTTGCCATTTCCTTCTTCGCCAATAATAGCTACCTTTTCCCCATCTTGGATGGTCATGCTTAAGTTGGCTACAAGGTCTCGTAAATCTTTGTTTTGTGTGATGGTCAGGTGATTGATTTTTATCATATGATTGCCCTTTCTAGAATATCAATAGTGCATAACAAAAAGCTCTACTTTACCTAGTAGAGCCACAGTTTATGTCAAAAAACTCTATTAATACTCTTCGAAAATCTCTTCAAACCACGTCAGCGTCGCCTTACCGTACTCAAGTACAGCTTACGGCTAGCTTCCTAGTTTTCACTTTGATTTTCATTGAGTATAAAATGCCAGAAAAAGAGCATAAAAGAGCACCCAAAAAGAGACAAAAACAAGATCTACTAAATAAAGTTCTTTATTTGATAGACTTAGTTGTTCATGTCTCCCTTACCTCCGAGTATTAGTACCTTTATCCTATACCTTTAAGGAAATTTTGTCAATAGAAAACTGACAATTCTAATCTCTAAAATCCGAAAACAGGTCCATAAAGAGTCAGTACGTGTTTGACATGCTCGTAATGGAATTTGTCGTAGTTTCGCCAAGCAGTGCGAGCTTGATCGTTTAGTTTTAGGCTACCCAGTCCAATCAGGAGACTGGTACGTTGGTAAAATTTCTCAAGGTCTATTAAGATACTGTTGTTCAACTTTTCCGCTTTTTTGAGCTCTTGCAGAGTAGTATTTAGCAGCTCTTGCAGTCGAATATCATCTGCTGTACCCTGTTTGCAGCTTTGGAAACTTTTATTTAACTCGGATAGGAGTTGGGTTGCATTAGTAATGAGTTCTTTGTCTTCCATGTGAGCATCCTCCTTGCTCTGATGTATTATTGCCTATAGTATAGCACTAAAAAACAAAAATGTCATAGTAAATATGTTAAAAAATCGAATTTTAATTATAAAGTTTGCCGTGCTGATTTGTAGCCTTTTCATGGTATAATCAAGAGAGTAAATCTTTATGGAGGAAGTATGAAATTAAATATTCAAGAAATTCGTAAGCAGCCTGAAGGATTGCATTTTGAACAAACTTTAGATCTAGTCGCTGACCTGCGTGCACGCAATCAAGAAATTTTAGATGTAAAAGATATCCTTGCTGTGGGGAAAGTACAGTACGAAGACCGTATGTATTTCTTAGATTATCAGTTGTCTTATACCATTGTTCTTGCTTCAAGTCGCAGTATGGAGCCAGTTGAGTTAGTTGAAACTTATCCAGTAACGGAAGTTTTCATGGAAGGAGCAACAAACCAGCTAGATCAAGAAGTTCTAGATGATGATTTGGTTTTACCTATCGAAAATGGGGAACTTGACCTTGCTGAGAGCGTGTCAGACAATATCCTGTTAAACATTCCTATCAAGGTCTTGACTGCTGAAGAAGAGGCTGGTCAAGGTTTTGTGTCAGGAAATGACTGGCAAATCATGACAGAGGAAGAATACCAAGCCCAACAGGCAGTTAAGAAAGAAGAAAATAGTCCTTTTGCTGGCTTACAAGGACTATTTGATGGAGACGAATAATGGTTTTGTCAAAAAAAAGAGCACGAAAAGTGCTAGAAGAAATCATTGCTCTGTTTCCAGATGCCAAGCCAAGTCTTGATTTTACCAATCATTTTGAACTCTTGGTTGCGGTCATGTTGTCAGCCCAGACAACGGATGCAGCGGTAAATAAGGCCACACCAGGTCTCTTTGCTGCCTTTCCAACGCCTCAAGCCATGTCTGTAGCGACAGAGAGTGAAATTGCTTCACACATTTCTCGCCTGGGACTGTATCGAAATAAGGCTAAATTTCTAAAAAAATGTGCCCAACAGTTACTAGACGATTTTGATGGCCAAGTTCCTCAAACACGTGAGGAATTAGAAAGTCTAGCAGGTGTTGGTCGCAAGACAGCCAATGTAGTTATGAGTGTGGGCTTTGGGATTCCAGCCTTTGCAGTTGATACTCATGTGGAGCGTATTTGTAAGCACCACGATATCGTCAAAAAATCAGCGACACCGCTTGAGGTGGAAAAGAGGGTTATGGATATTTTGCCACCTGAAAAATGGTTAGCAGCTCATCAGGCCATGATTTATTTCGGACGGGCTATCTGCCATCCTAAAAATCCAGAGTGTGACCAGTACCCACAGTTATATGATTTTAGCAATTTATAAGATGGTGTACCAAAAGTTTTTGCTTGATTTTAAGCATGCTTTGTGCTATAGTATTTGATAACTAAATATTCCTTTAAACCTGTCCCGTGAGGCAGGCAAGGAGCGCGATAAAGTAGAAGGGTGAAGTCTATACTGTTTGCAGTAGGGCTCGCTTGGCTATACATTTCAAGTCTCCTTGTTTAAGGAGACTTTTCTTTTTGGAGGTTTGTCATGAAGGCAAAAGAAGTTGTAGACGAATTGACCGTCAAACGAGCGATTACGCGTATTACTTATGAGATTATCGAACGCAACAAAGATTTGAATAAAATCGTCTTGGCTGGTATTAAAACGCGTGGTGTCTTTATCGCCCACCGAATCCAAGAACGTTTGGAGCAACTAGAAAATCTTTCAGTTCCTGTTGTGGAATTGGATACCAAACCTTTCCGTGACGATGTTAAAAGTGGAGAAGATACTTCTTTAGTTTCTGTTGATGTTACAGACCGTGAAGTTATCTTGGTGGACGATGTACTTTATACAGGCCGTACCATCCGCGCTGCTATTGATAATATTGTCGGTCATGGTCGTCCTGCGCGCGTGAGTTTAGCAGTTCTAGTTGATCGTGGACATAGAGAATTGCCAATCCGTCCAGATTACGTTGGAAAAAATATCCCAACTAGTCGTTCTGAAGAAATCATCGTAGAGATGGCAGAACTTGATGGCCAAGACAGAGTTCTGATTACTGAAGAAGCTTAGAAAGCTAAAGGAGTAGCCATGTCAGAAAATCAACAAGCATTGAACCATGTGGTGTCCATGGAAGATCTCACTGTCGATCAAGTGATGAAATTGATCAAGCGAGGAATTGAGTTTAAAAACGGAGCTCAGCTTCCTTATGAAGACCATCCGATTGTTTCCAATCTTTTCTTTGAGGATTCTACACGGACGCATAAGTCCTTTGAAGTGGCAGAGATTAAATTGGGATTGGAACGACTTGACTTTGATGTGAAGACTAGTTCGGTCAATAAGGGTGAAACACTTTATGATACTATCCTGACCCTATCTGCACTAGGAGTGGATGTCTGTGTGATTCGCCACCCAGAGGTTGACTACTACAGAGAGTTGATTGCTAGTCCGACGATTACGACTTCCATTATCAATGGTGGAGATGGTTCGGGACAACACCCTAGCCAAAGCTTGCTGGATTTGATGACTATTTATGAGGAATTTGGTCACTTTGAGGGGCTCAAGGTTGCGATTGCAGGTGACTTGGACCACTCACGCGTTGCCAAATCCAATATGCAGATTTTGAAACGCTTGGGAGCTGAACTTTACTTTGCTGGACCTGAGGAATGGAGAAGTCAAGAGTTTGCAGACTATGGACAGTTTGTAACTATTGATGAAATCATTGATCAGGTGGATGTCATGATGTTTCTACGTGTGCAACATGAACGCCATGATAGTGGAGCTGTCTTTTCAAAAGAAGACTACCATGCCCAACATGGCTTGACTCAAGAACGTTACGACCGTTTGAAAGAAACAGCAATCCTTATGCACCCAGCCCCAGTCAACCGTGATGTAGAAATCGCAGACCACTTGGTTGAAGCACCAAAATCACGGATTGTCCAACAAATGACCAATGGTGTCTTTGTTCGAATGGCAATCTTAGAATCCGTACTGGCGAGTAGAAACGCCAACTAAAACACAAGACGTTAAAAGACGCCAGTGAGCGTCCACGAGAGGTGAAAATATGACAAAAAGACTTCTAGTATTAGAAGATGGCACAGTTTTTGAAGGCAAAGCCTTCGGAGCAGATATTGATGTTACAGGCGAAATCGTCTTTAATACAGGCATGACCGGCTACCAAGAATCCATTACAGACCAGTCTTATAATGGACAAATCTTGACCTTTACTTATCCTTTGGTAGGAAATTATGGAATCAACCGTGATGATTACGAATCCATTATTCCAACTTGTAAGGGAGTCGTTGTTTTCGAAGAGGCACGTAGAGCAAGCAATTGGCGCAACCAAATGACCTTGGATGAATTTTTGAAAGCTAAGAAAATTCCAGGTATTTCAGGAATTGATACCCGTGCACTTACTAAGATTATCCGTAAACACGGTACTATGCGTGCAACCTTGACCCATGTTGGGGATAGTATGGACCATGTGACGGACCAGCTCCAAGCAACAGTCTTGCCGACAGATAATATCAAGCAGGTTTCTACTAAAACGTCATATCCAGCTCCAGGAGTTGGTTTGAGCGTGGTGCTAGTGGACTTTGGTCTTAAGCACTCAATCTTACGAGAACTTTCTAAGCGTAATTGTAACGTGACGGTTGTTCCGTATTCAACAACGGCTGAAGAAATTCTCCATCTCAATCCTGACGGAGTTATGTTGTCAAATGGTCCTGGTAACCCAGAAGATGTTCCCCAAGCACTGGACATGATTCGTGGTGTGCAAGGAAAAATTCCAATCTTCGGTATCTGTATGGGTCACCAACTCTTTGCCATGGCAAACGGGGCTAAGACCTACAAGATGAAATTTGGACACCGTGGATTTAACCACGCGGTACGCGAAATTGCTACAGGACGTGTGGATTTTACAAGTCAAAACCATGGTTATGCAGTCAGCCGTGAGGACTTGCCAGAGCACTTGATTATCACCCACGAAGAAATCAATGACAAGTCAGTTGAAGGTGTGCGTCACAGATACCAACCTGCTTTCTCTGTTCAATACCACCCAGACGCAGCCCCTGGTCCACACGACGCAAGCTATCTATTTGACGAGTTTATCGAGATGATGGAAGCTTTTAAACAATCAAACTAAGAACGAGTAAAAGCTCGTCGGAGAATTTATGTAACTGAACACGGACGGAAAGCTCGGAATTTAGAGAAACCAACTTGGATTGTCAATCCTTACTTGGTTTCCTAAAATTCAATCGCTTTCTATTCGTCCTTTGTATCTTATTTAATGTCGCTCTGTGAGGCGACGAATAGAAAGGCAGGTCGTTTCTTTTAGTCGCTATCAGGCGAACTAAAAACTCCCTGCACTAGATTTTTTACCGAAAAGTATCGTTTCGCTAAAAAATCGTCGGAGAATTTATTTAATGGCAACCTGAGAGTTGCCGAATAGAAAGGAGAAGATACATTGTTCGCGGAAGTGAACACGCCCTAAGAACTGTGTGAAAAAGATAATCATCGTCTTGACGCTGAAGGCGTCTGCACCGAGTTTCCTATTTTCACTGTGTTCTTTACGGGCTTTGTATCATAAACTATGCCTAAACGTACTGATATTCAAAAAATTATGGTGATTGGTTCTGGTCCGATTATTATTGGTCAGGCTGCTGAGTTTGACTACGCTGGGACCCAGGCTTGCTTGTCTTTGAAAGAGGAAGGTTATGAGGTAGTCTTGGTTAACTCAAATCCTGCCACTATCATGACGGACAAGGAAATTGCTGATAAGGTTTACATCGAACCGATTACACTTGAGTTTGTGACACGTATTCTTCGTAAGGAGCGCCCAGATGCCTTGCTTCCAACCCTTGGTGGTCAGACAGGGCTCAATATGGCCATGGAATTGTCTAAAAATGGTATCCTAGATGAGCTTGGTGTTGAACTTCTGGGTACTAAATTATCTGCCATTGACCAAGCGGAGGACCGTGATCTCTTTAAACAATTGATGGAAGAGCTCAACCAACCAATTCCTGAATCTGAAATTGTTAATACAGTAGAAGAAGCAGTTTCCTTTGCAGCAACAATTGGCTACCCAGTTATTGTTCGTCCAGCCTTTACCCTTGGTGGTACTGGTGGTGGTATGTGTGCCAATGAGGAAGAATTGCGTGAAATAGCTGAAAATGGGTTAAAATTGTCACCTGTTACCCAATGTTTGATTGAGCGTTCTATTGCAGGTTTCAAGGAAATCGAATACGAAGTAATGCGTGACTCAGCTGACAATGCTTTGGTTGTTTGTAACATGGAAAACTTTGACCCAGTTGGGATTCACACAGGGGATTCCATTGTATTTGCCCCTGCGCAAACCATGTCAGACTATGAGAACCAAATGCTACGTGATGCGAGCTTGAGCATCATTCGTGCCCTTAAAATTGAAGGTGGATGTAATGTTCAGCTGGCCCTTGATCCCCACAGCTTCAAGTATTATGTTATCGAAGTAAACCCTCGTGTATCGCGTTCGTCAGCCCTTGCCTCTAAGGCGACAGGGTATCCGATTGCTAAGTTGGCTGCCAAGATTGCAGTAGGTTTGACCTTGGATGAGGTGATCAACCCAGTTACAGGTTCAACCTATGCCATGTTTGAGCCTGCCCTTGACTACGTAGTTGCCAAGATTCCACGTTTCCCATTTGACAAGTTTGAAAAGGGAGAACGCCGTCTTGGTACCCAGATGAAGGCAACTGGAGAAGTTATGGCCATCGGTCGTAACATCGAGGAATCTCTTCTTAAGGCTTGTCGCTCCCTTGAAATTGGGGTGCACCACAATGAAATGCCTGAACTTGCAGTAGTTTCTGATGATGCCTTGATTGAAAAGGTTGTCAAAGCCCAAGATGACCGTCTCTTCTACGTATCAGAAGCCATTCGCCGTGGCTACACACCAGAAGAAATTGCAGAGCTTACAAAAATCGACATCTTCTATCTTGATAAACTCTTGCATATCTTTGAAATTGAGCAAGAATTGGGCGCTCATCCACAAGATTTAGACGTTTTGAAAACTGCCAAACTTAATGGATTTTCAGACCGTAAGATTGCTGAACTCTGGGAAACGACAGCTGACCAAGTTCGTCAACTTCGTTTGGAAAATAAGATTGTCCCAGTCTACAAGATGGTTGATACCTGTGCGGCAGAGTTTGACTCTGAAACACCATATTTCTATTCAACCTATGGTTGGGAAAATGAGTCTATCAAGTCTGATAAGGAATCCGTTCTAGTTCTGGGTTCTGGTCCAATCCGTATCGGGCAAGGAGTTGAGTTTGACTATGCAACGGTTCATTCGGTTAAGGCGATTCAAGCTGCTGGATACGAAGCTATCATCATGAATTCAAACCCAGAGACCGTTTCGACAGACTTCTCGGTATCTGACAAACTCTATTTTGAGCCATTGACATTCGAAGATGTTATGAATGTTATTGATTTGGAACAACCAAAAGGTGTTATTGTTCAGTTTGGTGGTCAAACAGCCATCAACCTTGCGGAGCCATTGGCAAAAGCAGGTGTGACCATCCTTGGTACACAGGTTACTGACCTAGACCGTGCCGAAGACCGTGACCTCTTCGAGCAAGCTCTTAAAGACTTAGATATTCCACAGCCACCAGGACAAACGGCTACCAATGAAGAAGAAGCAGTGCTTGCAGCTCGCAAGATTGGCTTCCCAGTCCTCGTTCGTCCATCTTATGTTTTGGGTGGACGTGCCATGGAAATCGTAGAAAATGAGGAAGACCTTCGCTCTTACATGCGTACAGCTGTTAAGGCTAGTCCTGACCACCCAGTTCTTGTTGACTCTTACATCGTTGGACAAGAGTGCGAAGTTGATGCCATTTCAGACGGAGAAAATGTCCTTATTCCTGGCATCATGGAACATATCGAACGTGCCGGTGTCCACTCAGGTGACTCAATGGCCGTTTATCCACCACAAACTTTGTCTCAAAAGGTTCAGGAAACCATCGCAGACTATACTAAACGCCTAGCAATCGGTCTTAACTGCCTTGGAATGATGAATATCCAGTTTGTTATCAAGGATGAAAAAGTCTACGTTATTGAGGTCAATCCACGTGCCAGCCGTACGGTTCCATTCCTTTCTAAGGTGACCAATATTCCTATGGCTCAAGTAGCGACCAAGCTCATTCTTGGTCAAAACCTTGAAGAACTGGGCTACCAAGATGGTCTTTACCCTGAAAGCACTCGCGTTCATATCAAGGCACCTGTCTTCTCCTTCACGAAACTAGCTAAGGTAGATAGCTTGCTTGGACCTGAAATGAAGTCAACAGGTGAAGTTATGGGCTCTGATACGACTCTAGAAAAAGCTCTTTATAAAGCTTTTGAAGCTTCTTACCTACACTTGCCAACTTTTGGTAACGTTGTATTTACCATTGCAGATGATGCCAAAGAAGAAGCCTTGGACTTAGCTCGTCGTTTCCAAAATATTGGCTACGGTATCCTCGCAACAGAAGGGACAGCAGCTTTCTTTGCCAGTCATGGACTTCATGCTCAACCTGTTGGTAAGATTGGTGATGACGATCAGGATATCCCAAGCTTTGTTCGCAAAGGGAAAATCCAAGCGATTATCAATACTGTCGGAACCAAACGAACTGCTGACGAGGATGGTGAGCAAATCCGTCGTTCAGCCATTGAACACGGAGTGCCCCTCTTCACAGCCCTAGATACAGCTAACGCCATGCTCAAAGTATTGGAAAGCCGTAGTTTTGTCACAGAAGCGATCTAGTTGAGAAAAATTTTTTCATATTT
>NZ_JAPVZJ010000007.1:0-74508 GCF_041432295.1 Streptococcus sp. 27098_8_109 | reverse complement strand
AATAGTAAACAAAAAGGAGCGCTGAGCTCCTTTTCTTCGTTATTACAAAGTTTTCTCTTGTTCTCTCACAACCAGCAAATCGACCTTAGCATGGCGGAGAATGTATTCAGATGAAGAACCGACCAAGAGGCGTTCAAAGGCGTTGAGACCAGTTGCGCCAACAAGGATGAGGTCCACTTCTTCAGCATCGGGAATGGTACGCGCTAGTAGGGTCTTTGGATTTCCCATTTCAATGACGATATGAACATCTGCCACACCAGCATCTTTAGCACGTTTTTCGTACTCTTTCATCAAACTTTCAGCGTCGACTTGGAGTTCTTCGTAAACTTCAGCATCAAAGGTGGATACGCTTTGGAGTGCGCGTGTGTCAATGACATGGGCGATGGTGAGTTTAGCGTCGTTTCGTAGAGCAGAATGAACTCCCTTGACAAAAGCCAAGTCCGCTTCTTTAGAACCATCGATTGCGACCATGATATTTTGGTAACGTTGTGCCATAATGAAACCTCCTGAAATTTTCTTACTATAATTGTAAACCTTTTCACTATAGAAGTAAAGCAAAAAAAGTATTTTTCAAAAGAATGTTAGCGATTAAAATCTATATAAATATATGATAAAATAAAAGAAAGGATAGCAGGAAAGAAGTGAAGGGAGGGAGAATGATGAAAAACGCTTTTCAAGAAACAAAAAATTCAAATTTCCTTTATTATGGAATCATCCTAGTTTCGGTCTTGGTAGAAGTGATTATGATCTGGCAATTAGAGAGGCTGATTCCATTTCTCTATCCAGGTTTTATTGGCTTTTTAGTCTTTCACCTACTCTACCATCTGATATTATTCCTAGTTGCAAAACGAAGTGGGCGTTGGGATTACTTGATGATATGGGGACTTTTCCTCATGTTCAATCTTCTTTATGACTCCTTTTTAGGCTTGCTTTTTCTAGGTTTATCTTTTGGTATGTAATGTGACTTTCGCAAAATACCTGCTATCTCCCCTGTCTCGACCTCGCTTTTAGCGAGGTTTTTCTTCTATACGAAACTAGTAACACATTTCAGTAAACTTGTCGCATTCTCTTTCTAGTGGTATAATGTTACTATCCTGATGAATTGAGGAAACAAGATGAAAGAATATAACAAGTCTAGTAAGTTAGAGCATGTTGCTTATGATATCCGTGGTCCTGTTTTGGAAGAAGCTATGCGGATGCGAGCAAACGGAGAAAAGATTTTACGTCTGAATACAGGAAATCCAGCAGAATTTGGCTTTACAGCGCCAGACGAGGTCATTCATGACTTGATTATGAATGCGCGTGATAGTGAAGGATATTCTGACTCCAAAGGGATTTTCTCAGCCCGTAAGGCTATCATGCAGTATTGCCAGTTGAAGAAATTCCCCAATGTCGATATTGATGATATTTACCTTGGAAATGGTGTCAGTGAGCTGATTGTTATGTCCATGCAGGGGCTTTTGGACAACGGAGATGAGGTCTTGGTGCCTATGCCAGACTATCCTCTCTGGACAGCAGCTGTCAGCCTAGCTGGAGGAAATGCCGTTCACTATATCTGTGATGAAGCTGCAGAATGGTATCCAGATATTGATGATATTAAGTCAAAAATCAATTCTAATACTAAGGCAATCGTCCTTATCAATCCAAACAACCCAACTGGAGCCCTTTATCCTAAGGAACTCTTGCTGGAGATTATTGAGATTGCCCGTCAAAATGATTTGATTATCTTTGCGGATGAAATTTACGACCGCATGGTAATGGATGGACATGTGCATACGCCTGTGGCTAGTTTGGCACCAGATGTCTTCTGTGTTAGCATGAATGGTCTGTCAAAATCTCACCGTATCGCTGGTTTCCGTGTGGGTTGGATGGTCTTGTCTGGACCTAAGACACATGTTAAAGGCTATATAGAAGGGCTTAATATGCTGTCCAATATGCGCCTTTGCTCTAATGTTTTGGCTCAACAAGTCGTACAAACTTCCTTGGGTGGTCACCAATCAGTCGATGAATTGCTCCTTCCTGGTGGACGAATTTACGAGCAAAGAAACTTCATCTACAATGCTATTCAAGATATTCCAGGTCTGTCTGCTGTTAAACCCAAGGCTGGGCTCTATATCTTCCCGAAAATCGACCGCAATATGTACCGTATTGATGATGATGAGCAGTTTGTCCTTGATTTCTTGAAGCAGGAAAAGGTTCTATTAGTTCATGGTCGCGGGTTCAATTGGCAGGAACCAGACCACTTCCGTATCGTTTATCTTCCTCGTGTCGATGAACTAGCCCAAATCCAAGAAAAGATGACTCGTTTCTTGAAACAGTATCGTAGATAGGGCTTACATCAGAAAAAGCGCTAAAAAGCTGGAAACATTTGCCTAGAGCTATTGACAAAAGTGAAAGAATCAGATAGAATAGTAAAGTATGTTTAGTAACTGATCACTTTATAGCCGGCTAAACGAATACAAAATCTATGAGGAGGTATTCATCGTGAAACGTACTTATCAACCAAGTAAACTTCGTCGTGCGCGCAAACACGGATTCCGTAACCGTATGTCAACTAAAAACGGTCGTCGCGTATTGGCAGCTCGTCGTCGTAAAGGACGCAAAGTTTTGGCTGCATAATCCAAACGAACCATAACAAAAATCAGTAGGAACTCGAGTCTACTGATTTTTATTTTTGTAAAAAAGTTCAAAAAGGCTTTATATTTTTGCTCAAATAGTGTATAATATTTCACATACTGTAAAAAATGGAGAATAATCATGAAGAAATCAAAAGTTATGCTTTTTGGAGCTATGGCTTTGACAGCAGGTCTAGCTCTAGCGGCATGTGGGTCATCCCAATCAAGCAATGCAGACAAGACATACTCTTATATCTTTGTCAGTAACCCTGATACCTTGGATTACATTACCTCTACACGAGACTCTACATCTAGTATCACAACCAACTTGATTGATGGTTTGTTGGAAAATGACCAGTATGGCAATCTCATCCCATCTATGGCTGAGTCATGGACAGTGTCAAAAGATGGCTTGACTTACACTTATAAGATCCGTCAGGGAGCTAAATGGTACACTTCTGAAGGAGAAGAGTATGCGGACGTAACCGCTCATGACTTTGTGACAGGACTTAAGTATGCGGCTGATAAAAAAGCTGAAAACTTGTACTTGGTACAAGACTCTATCAAGGGGCTAGCAGATTATGTTGAAGGGAAATCATCTGATTTTGGAACTGTTGGTGTTAAGGCGGTGGATGATTACACACTACAATACACCCTCAACCAACCTGAGACTTATTGGAACTCTAAAACAACAGCAAGTATCCTTAGTCCTGTAAATGAAGCCTTCTTGAAGTCTCAGGGAGATGACTTTGGAAGTGTGACACCATCAAGTATTTTGTCAAATGGTCCTTACTTGTTTAAATCCTTCACATCAAAATCTTTGATTGAATTTGATAAAAACCCTAATTACTGGGATAAGGATAATGTTAAAATCGAGAAAGTGAAACTCTCTTTCTTTGACGGTTCTGACCAAGACAGCATTGCTAGAGGTTTCTTGGATGGTAACTATACAGATGGTCGTATCTTCCCAACAAGTTCAGTCTTTGCTGAACTCAAGAAGGGAAATGAGGACAAGATTACCTATACACCACAAAACTCAGTTACTTTCTATTATCTTTTCAACGTGAATCGTCAAAGCTACAAGCAAACTATGAAACAGTCTGATAAGGAAAAGACAGATTCACGCGCAGCTATGCAAAATAAAGATTTCCGTCAGGCTATCAACTTTGCCTTTGACCGTCATGCTTATGCAGCACAGACAAATGGTGAAGATGGAGCAGACCGTATCTTGCGTAACACGATTACACCAAGTAACTTTGTCCAAGTTGGCGATAAGAACTTTGGTGATATTGTCAATGAAAAAATTGTCAACTACGGTAAAGATTGGGCAAACATCAATCTAAACGATGGTAAGCAAGCCTTCTTGAATCCTGAAAAGGCCAAAGAGAAGTTTGCCAAGGCCAAAGAAAGTCTGCAAGCACAGGGAGTAACCTTCCCAATTCATTTGGATATGCCAGTTGACCAGACTGCTAAGTTGGATGTTCAACAGGCTGGATCTTTCAAACAAACAGTGGAAGAAACTCTTGGTAAGGAGAATGTAGTTATCGATGTTATCCAACTTTCTCCAGATGAAAAAGACCAAGCAACCTACTTTGCAGATACAGCAGAACAAAAAGACTACGATATCGACATCTCAGGATGGGGTGGAGACTACTCAGATCCTAAGACTTACCTAGCTATTCTTGATCCAGAGACAGGTTTTCAGTTGAAAAACATGGGCTTGTCTGAAGGAAAAGACAAGGAAGTCAAGGACAAGATTGGTCTTGCTGACTACAAGAAACTCTTGGATCAGGCTGATGCGGAAATCACAGATACTCAAGCTCGCTATGAAAAATATGCTGAAGCCCAAGCTTGGTTGACAGATAGCGCCCTCTTCCTACCAGTTCAAAGTGGTGGAGCTAACCCAATCTTCCGTAAGACTGTACCGTTTACAGGTCCATTCTCATTTGTTGGTCATAAGGGAAATGCGGACAACTACAAATATGTTGAATTGCAAAAAGAGCCAGTAACCGCTAAACAGTACCAAGAACTCTATGAAAAATGGCTAAAAGAAAAAGCTGAGTCAAATAAAAAAGCTCAGGAAGATTTAGCTAACCATATTCAATAATATTCCTAGTCATGCTTTTCAGTTAATACTCTTCGAAAATCTCTTCAAACCACGTCAGCGTTGCCTTACCGTAGGTATGTTACTGACTTCGTCAGTTCTATCCACAACCTCAAAACAGTGTTTTGAGCTGACTTCGTCAGTTCTATCTGCAACCTCAAAACAGTGTTTTGAGCTGACTTCGTCAGTTTCATCTACAACCTCAAAGCAGTGCTTTGAGCAGCCTGCGGCTAGCTTCCTAGTTTGCTCTTTGATTTTCATTGAGTATAAGCATAGTGGCTGGATTCAGAAAAAGGCCTTACCAGACGCTTCTTGCTTCTGGTAGGGCCTTTTCTTTATTCTTTTAAGTGATAAGAGTAGCTAGCGACAACGACGTCTTGGTGCCAACGAAGGGCGTATTTGAGTTTAAGACTCATCTGATTGTGCAGGATATTTTGCCAAGGTTTATTAGGGATAAACTGGGGTACCAGGACAGTGACTGTATAGTTCTTTTTCTGGGCATCCTCAGAGATTCGTTTGACATACTTGACAGTAGGGGTGATGATGTCGCGGTAGCTGGTCTTGATGTTCTTCAGAGTAATGGTTGGGAAGTAATCGGCAAATTCTTGGAGAATTTCTTGGTCTTTCTCTGCTGTTTCCTTAGTAGAAATGTGCATGGCTAAGACTTCATCACCGATACTTTGAGCGTAGTTAATGGCTCCGACGCTAACTCGGGTGACATTTCCTACTAGGACGAGGACAAGATTGCCATCGTAGGTACGTTTTTCGATGCCTTCATAGAGACGTAGTTGTTGGGCCACTTTTTGGTAATGACTGTGAATGGCCAAGAAAAGTAGGGTGAGTACGAGAATAATCGGGAAGAAAGGCCAGATATCACTGAGACGGAAAAAGAGCAGGATCAGCACGATAGCGTAGCAAATGATGGCTCCAAGGATATTGGCAAGGGCAGGTTTTAAGAAATTTGTCCCTTTTTCTTTTTTCCAATGGCGAATCATCCCAGTCTGAGATAGGGCGAAGGGAACGAAGACCCCGATAGTATAAAGGGGAATCAAACGTTCGGTATTGCCATTAAAAATGAGAAGAAGAATCATAGCCCCAAATGCCAGAGTTAAAATTCCATTAGAGTAGCCTAGGCGGTCTCCTTTTTCCATAAAGAGATGGGGCATGTATTTGTTTTTAGCCATATTGTAAGCTAGCATAGGGAAGGCCGAAAAGCCGGTATTTGCAGCTACGGCCAAAATTAAGGCTGTGGAGAATTGGAAGGTATAATAGCCAAGGTGGCCTAAGAAGGAATTACCAAGGATACCTTGAGCCATCTGTGAGAGGATGGTTTCTCCGTGTTGCGGCATAATTCCCATCCAGTAGTTTAGGAAGGTAATACCAGCAAACAGAAAACCTAAAATCAGTGACATGATGGTCAAGGTCTGAGCTGCATTCTTTTCTTTCGGAGCCTTGAAAAAGGGAACGGCATTTGAAATAGCTTCAACCCCTGTCAGAGAGGCAGAACCACTGGTAAAGGCTCTTAGAATGAGAACGATAGACAGACTCGGTACAGCATGCCCGATAGGAGAAGTTGCCTGATAGCTGAGAGAACCAGTTACTAGTTGAAAGATTCCATAGAGCAAGAGAAAGACAGTACTGATGATAAAGAGATAGACAGGAATCATCAGTGAACTGGCAGATTCTTTTAAGCCCCGTAAATTCAAGAGCATAAGCAAACAAACTAGAAAAATGGAAATGTGGAGGTTGTAAGGGTGGAGAGCAGGGAGAGCTGCTGTGATAGCATCGGCTCCAGATGACACCGATACCGCCACAGTCAGCATGTAGTCAACCAGCAGACTACCTCCAGCAATTAAGCCAAGTTCGGGAGATAGATTTTCTCGAGTAACCATATAGGCCCCTCCTCCTTGAGGGTAGGCATGGATGATTTGACGGTAGGAGACGGTCAGGCTAGCTAGGAGCAGGAGGACAAAGAGGCCGATAGGAAGACTCCACCATATCGCAAGAGGAGAGAGACTAGCCAAGACGAGGACTACTTGCTCAGGCCCATAGGCAATGGAAGATAGAGCGTCGCTTGACAACATGGCCAAGGCCTGCATTTTTCCCAGCAGACCTCCCTCGCCTTCTGTTAAGGACTTAAGAGGACGACCGATAAAGGTCTGTTTTAATTTTGTAAACATTGTATTTTCCTTTTCTGAAAATTTCAATAAGTGCTATTATACTGCTTTGGGAAAATAGCGTCAAGAGACGACGATGGATTTTAGAATATTTTGTACAGATGAGGAGAGAGGGCAGTTTTTTGGTATAATAGAAGATAGAAAACGAGGTTAGAAGAGATGATTTTTGATACACATACACACTTGAATGTAGAAGAATTTGCAGGTCATGAGGCAGAAGAAATCGCCTTAGCTGCTGAGATGGGTGTGACACAGATGAATATTGTTGGTTTTGATAAACCGACGATTGAGCGTGCCTTGGAGTTGGTAGATGAGTATGACCAGCTCTATGCGACTATTGGTTGGCATCCGACAGAAGCAGGGACTTACACGGAGGAGATTGAAGCCTACTTGCTTGATAAGCTCAAGCATCCCAAGGTTGTTGCTTTAGGTGAGATTGGTTTGGACTACCATTGGATGACAGCGCCAAAAGAGGTGCAGGAGCAGGTTTTTCGCCGTCAGATTCAGTTATCTAAGGACTTGGATTTACCTTTTGTTGTCCATACTCGTGATGCGCTGGAAGATACCTATGAGATTATCAAAAGTGAGGGCGTTGGTCCTCGTGGTGGGATTATGCACTCATTTTCAGGGACTCTTGAGTGGGCAGAGAAGTTTGTCGCGCTTGGCATGACTATTTCCTTCTCAGGAGTGGTGACTTTTAAGAAGGCCACCGACATCCAAGAGGCGGCTAGAGAACTTCCTTTGGACAAGATTTTGGTGGAGACGGATGCGCCTTACTTGGCTCCTGTTCCTAAACGTGGTCGTGAAAATAAAACAGCCTACACTCGCTATGTAGTGGACTTTATCGCCGACTTACGTGGTATGACGACAGAAGAGCTAGCGGCGATAACAACTGCAAATGCAGAACGAATTTTTGGATTGGACAGCAAGTAATGAAAGAAAAAATTTCCCAAGTTATCGTGGTCGAAGGGCGCGATGATACGGCCAATCTCAAACGCTATTTCGATGTAGAGACCTATGAGACACGAGGTTCTGCCATCAATGAGCAAGATATTGCACGTATTCAGCGCCTACATGAGCTTCATGGAGTCATTGTCTTTACAGACCCAGATTTTAATGGGGAGCGGATTCGTCGCATGATTATGACGGCTATTCCAACAGTTCAGCATGCCTTCCTCAAACGAGATGAAGCTGTTCCCAAGTCCAAGACCAAGGGCCGTTCTCTGGGAATTGAGCATGCCAGCTATGAAGACCTGAAAATGGCTCTAGCTCAGATTACAGAACAATTTGAACATGAGAGTCAGTTTGATATCAGTCGTAGCGACTTGATTCGCCTTGGTTTTCTAGCAGGGGCAGACAGCCGTAAGCGACGAGAATATCTAGGAGAGGCTCTCCGAATTGGCTATTCCAACGGCAAGCAACTCCTCAAACGCCTAGAGTTGTTTGGGGTTACCTTGGCAGAAGTGGAAGAAGCTATGAAATCTTATGAGAACAGCTAAGCAGACCCCAAATGTAAGGGGAATGTGTTACAATAGAAGTAACAGATAATAGAAAAGAGAATAGATGAGAATTGCAGATTACAGCGTGACCAAGGCAGTGCTGGAGCGTCACGGTTTTACCTTTAAAAAGTCCTTCGGGCAAAATTTCTTGACGGATACCAATATTCTTCAAAAAATCGTGGATACGGCTGAGATTGATGACCAGGTTAATGTCATCGAAATCGGGCCAGGGATTGGTGCCTTGACGGAGTTTTTGGCTGAGCGTGCAGCAGAAGTTATGGCCTTTGAGATCGACCACCGTTTGGTGCCTATTTTGGCAGATACCTTGCGTGATTTTGACAATGTGACCGTAGTCAACGAGGATATTCTCAAGGTTAATTTGGCGCAACATATCCAGAATTTTAAAAATCCTGACCTGCCAATCAAGGTAGTAGCTAACTTACCATACTACATCACGACACCTATTCTCATGCACTTGATTGAAAGTGGCATTCCGTTTAGTGAGTTTGTCGTCATGATGCAAAAAGAAGTGGCGGACCGCATTTCAGCCCAGCCTAACACTAAGGCATATGGCAGCTTGTCAATCGCTGTTCAATACTATATGACAGCTAAGGTTGCCTTTATCGTGCCTCGTACGGTCTTTGTGCCAGCGCCAAATGTGGATTCGGCCATCTTGAAAATGGTGCGTCGTCCAGAGCCAGCCGTAGCAGTGGAAGACGAGAACTTCTTCTTTAAGGTTTCCAAGGCTAGTTTTACCCATCGCCGCAAGACCTTGTGGAATAACTTGACAGGTTACTTTGGCAAGACTGAAGAGGTTAAGGACAAGCTGACCAAGGCTTTGGATCAAGCAGGCTTGTCACCAAGTGTACGTGGGGAAGCTCTCAGCTTGGCAGAGTTTGCTAGCCTAGCAGACGCACTTAAAGGGCAAGGACTCTAAGATGCAGGGACAAATCATTAAAGCCTTGGCGGGGTTCTACTATGTAGAAAGTGATGGCCAGGTCTATCAAACACGAGCGCGTGGAAATTTCCGTAAAAAAGGTCATACCCCTTACGTTGGGGACTGGGTCGACTTTTCTGCCGAAGAAAATTCAGAAGGCTATATCCTCAAGATTCACGAACGCAAAAATAGCCTAGTCCGTCCGCCCATTGTCAATATTGACCAAGCTGTAGTAATCATGTCCGTCAAGGAACCTGATTTTAACAGCAATTTGCTGGATCGTTTCTTGGTTCTTTTGGAACACAAGGGAATCCATCCCATCGTTTATATTTCTAAAATGGATTTGTTGGAAGATAGAGAAGAACTGGATTTTTATGAACAGACTTATGGTGACATCGGCTATGACTTTGTGACCAGTAAAGAAGAACTTTTGCCCTTGTTAACAGGCAAGGTTACAGTTTTCATGGGGCAGACAGGTGTTGGAAAATCAACTCTTCTCAATAAAATCGCACCAGACCTTAATCTTGAAACAGGAGAAATCTCAGATAGTCTGGGTCGCGGGCGCCACACTACTCGAGCTGTTAGTTTTTACAATCTCAATGGGGGTAAAATCGCAGACACACCAGGCTTTTCATCCTTGGACTATGAAGTGTCAACGGCGGAAGACCTCAATCAGGCCTTCCCAGAGATTGCCAGTGTCAGCCGAGACTGCAAATTCCGCACTTGTACCCATACCCATGAGCCAGCTTGCGCGGTTAAGCCTGCTATAGAAGAAGGGACCATTGCCACCTTCCGTTTTGACAACTACCTGCAATTCCTCAGTGAGATTGAAAATCGCAGAGAAACTTATAAAAAAGTCAGCAAAAAAATTCCAAAATAAGGAGAAACCTATGTCTCAATACAAGATTGCTCCGTCAATTCTGGCAGCAGATTATGCCAACTTTGAACGTGAAATCAAACGTCTAGAAGCAACTGGTGCAGAATATGCCCATATCGATATCATGGATGGGCATTTTGTGCCACAAATCAGTTTTGGTGCAGGTGTGGTCGAAGCTCTTCGCCCTCATAGCAAGATGGTCTTTGACTGCCACTTGATGGTAGCTAATCCAGAGTATCATCTGGAAGACTTTGCGCGTGCAGGTGCGGATATTATCAGTATCCATGTGGAAGCAACGCCTCATATCCACGGTGCCCTCCAAAAAATTCGTTCTCTAGGTGTCAAGCCATCAGTTGTTATTAATCCTGGTACGCCAGTTGAAGCTATAAAGCATGTGCTTCACCTAGTTGACCAAGTCTTGGTCATGACGGTTAACCCGGGCTTCGGTGGACAAGCCTTTCTGCCAGAAACTATGGATAAGGTTCGTGAGTTAGTTGCTCTTCGTGATGAAAAAGGTTTGAACTTTGAAATCGAAGTGGATGGCGGGATTGATGACCAAACTATTGCTCAGGCCAAAGAAGCTGGTGCGACCGTTTTTGTAGCAGGTTCCTATGTCTTTAAGGGAGATGTCAATGAGCGAGTACAAACTCTCAGAAAACAACTGGACTAGTGTTGCCGTTTTTGCAGGAGGAGACCGTGGTCATTATCGGACGGACTTTGATGGTTTTGTTGGTGTGGATCGAGGCTCGCTCTGGGTCTTGGAGGAAAACCTACCTCTTGCTCTAGCGGTTGGAGATTTTGATTCTGTGACGGAAGAAGAGCGACAGGTGATTCAAAAACGTGCCCAGTATTTTGTTCAAGCCCGACCAGAAAAAGATGATACCGATTTGGAATTGGCTCTCTTGACTATTTTTGAGAAAAATCCTCAGGCTGAGGTTACTATTTTCGGTGCTTTGGGTGGCCGTATTGATCACATGCTGGCCAATGTTTTTCTTCCTAGCAATCCCAAGTTGGCGCCTTATATGCGTCAGATAGAAATTGAGGATGGGCAAAACTTGATTGCCTATTGTCCAGAAGGGACCAGTCAGCTAGAACCTCGTTTAGACTATGACTATCTAGCTTTTATGCCAGTTCGGGATAGTCAGCTGACCATTCTCGGAGCCAAGTATGAGTTGACAGAGGAAAATTTTTTCTTTAAAAAAGTGTACGCTTCTAACGAATATATAGATAGGGAAGTTTCGGTGACTTGCCCAGATGGCTATGTGGTCGTGCTACATAGTAAGGACAGGAGGTAGGATGGAAAGTTTACTTGTTCTATTATTGATTGCCAACCTAGCTGGACTCTTTCTGATTTGGCAGAGGCAGGATAAGCAGGAAAAACATCTCAGCAAGAGCTTGGAGGATCAGGCAGATCACTTGTCAGACCAGTTGGATTACCGTTTTGAACAAGCCAGACAAGCCAGCCAGTTGGACCAAAAAGATTTGGAAGTGGCTGTCAGTGACCGTTTGCAAGAAGTGCGAATCGAGTTGCACCAAGGCTTAACTCAGGTCCGTCAAGAAATGACGGAAAATCTCCTCCAAACCAGGGATAAGACTGACCAACGTCTCCAAGCCCTGCAGGAATCAAATGAGCAACGTTTGGAACAAATGCGCCAGACAGTCGAGGAAAAACTAGAAAAGACCTTGCAGACACGCTTACAAGCCTCCTTCGAGACAGTTTCCAAACAACTGGAGTCTGTCAATCGTGGTCTTGGAGAAATGCAGACAGTTGCCCGCGATGTCGGCGCCCTTAACAAGGTTCTCTCTGGAACCAAAACGCGAGGGATTCTTGGAGAATTGCAACTGGGGCAAATCATCGAAGACATCATGACCCCTGCCCAGTATGAACGAGAATATGCAACGGTTGAAAACTCTAGTGAACGAGTGGAGTACGCCATCAAGTTACCCGGACAAGGCGATCAGGAATACGTCTACCTACCAATTGACTCCAAGTTTCCACTGGCAGATTATTACCGCTTAGAAGAAGCCTATGAAGCAGGTGACAAGGATGATATTGAACGCTGTCGCAAGTCACTCCTAGCAAGTGTCAAGCGCTTTGCCAAGGATATCAAGAGCAAGTACATAGCACCGCCTCGGACGACCAATTTTGGAATCTTGTTTGTTCCGACAGAAGGTCTCTACTCAGAAATCGTCCGCAATCCTGTCTTCTTTGATGATTTGAGAAGGGAGGAGCAGATTATTGTCGCAGGTCCAAGTACCCTATCAGCTCTTCTTAACTCCCTATCAGTTGGCTTCAAAACCCTTAATATTCAAAAAAGTGCCGATCATATCAGCAAGACTCTTGCTAGCGTCAAGACCGAGTTTGGCAAGTTTGGTGGGATTTTGGTTAAGGCACAAAAACACCTCCAACATGCCTCTGGCAATATTGAGGAATTATTAAACCGTCGCACTACAGCTATCGAGCGAACGCTCCGTCACATTGAGTTATCAGAAGGTGAGCCTGCGCTTGATCTACTCCATTTCCAAGAAGATGAGGAAGAATATGAAGATTAGTCACATGAAAAAAGATGAGCTGTTTGAAGGCTTTTACCTAATCAAATCAGCTGACCTGAGACAAACTCGCGCTGGGAAAAATTACCTAGCCTTTACCTTCCAAGATGATAGTGGCGAGATTGAAGGGAAACTCTGGGATGCCCAACCTCATAACGTTGAGGCCTTTACAGCAGGTAAGGTTGTCCACATGAAAGGACGCCGAGAAGTTTATAACAACACCCCTCAAGTCAATCAAATTACCCTTCGCCTGCCTCAGCCTGGTGAACCCAATGATCCAGCTGATTTCAAGGTCAAGTCGCCGGTTGATGTCAAGGAAATCCGTGACTATATGTCGCAAATGATTTTTAAAATTGAAAATCCTGTTTGGCAACGGATTGTCCGAAAGCTCTACACCAAGTATGATAAGGAATTTTACTCCTATCCAGCTGCTAAGACCAACCACCATGCCTTTGAAACAGGCTTGGCTTATCATACGGCGACCATGGTGCGTTTGGCAGATGCTATTAGCGAAATCTATCCTCAGCTCAATAAGAGCCTGCTCTATGCGGGGATTATGCTGCATGACTTGGCCAAAGTTATCGAGTTGACGGGACCAGACCAGACTGAGTATACAGTGCGAGGTAATCTTCTTGGGCATATCGCTCTCATTGATAGTGAAATTACCAAGACAGTGATGGAACTCGGCATCGATGATACCAAGGAAGAAGTCGTTTTGCTTCGTCACGTCATCCTCAGTCACCACGGCCTACTTGAGTATGGAAGCCCAGTACGTCCACGCATTATGGAAGCAGAGATTATCCATATGATTGACAATCTGGATGCTAGCATGATGATGATGTCAACAGCTCTTGCTTTGGTGGATAAGGGAGAGATGACCAATAAAATCTTCGCTATGGACAATCGTTCCTTCTATAAACCAGATTTAGATTAATAATTTAAGAAAAATGAGCATTTTTTAGGATAAGAATGTTCGTTTTTTTATGTGAATATGGTATAATAGATAAAATATCAAAATTAAATGAAGTGGGAAATAGAAATGAAATTAAGAAGAAGTGATCGGATGGTTGTCATTTCCAACTATTTGATTAATAATCCTTATAAACTAACTAGTCTCAATACTTTTGCTGAAAAGTATGAATCTGCTAAATCATCCATATCAGAAGATATCGTGATTATCAAACGAGCCTTTGAGGAAATTGAAATCGGTCATATCCAGACAGTAACTGGGGCTGGTGGTGGTGTCATTTTCACACCATCAATCTCAAGCCATGATGCCAAGGAAATGGTTGAAGACTTGCGTGCCAAGTTGTCAGAAAGTGATCGTATCTTGCCAGGTGGTTACATCTACCTGTCTGATTTGCTTAGTACCCCAGCAATCTTGAAAAATATTGGTCGTATTATTGCCAAGAGCTTTATGGACCAAAAAATTGATGCGGTTATGACCGTAGCGACCAAGGGTGTTCCACTTGCAAATGCAGTTGCCAATGTCCTCAATGTTCCCTTTGTCATTGTGCGCCGTGACTTGAAAATTACCGAAGGTTCAACTGTCAGCGTCAACTATGTTTCAGGTTCAAGTGGTGACCGTATCGAGAAAATGTTCCTTTCAAAACGTAGTCTCAAGGCAGGCAGCCGTGTCTTGATTGTGGATGACTTCTTGAAAGGCGGCGGAACTGTCAATGGGATGATCAGCCTCTTGCGCGAGTTCGATTCAGAATTGGCAGGTGTAGCGGTCTTTGCGGATAATGCCCAAGAAGAACGTGAAAAGCAGTTTGACTACAAGTCACTCTTGAAGGTAACCAATATTGATGTCAAGAATCAAGCCATCGATGTTGAGGTTGGTAATATCTTTGACGAAGATAACTAAGAGATAGAACTAAAGGTTGGAACAATTGTCCCAGCCTTTCTTTGCAAATAGAATAGAAGGAAGCTAATGAAAACACCATTTATCAATAAAGAAGATTTAGAAGAGATTGTTGCCGAGTTCCCAACTCCCTTTCACTTGTATGATGAGAAGGGAATTCGTGAGAAGGCAAGAGCTGTCAACCAAGCCTTTTCTTGGAACAAGGGCTTTAAGGAATATTTTGCAGTTAAGGCTACTCCAACACCAGCTATTTTGGAAATTCTCCAAGAGGAAGGTTGTGGTGTGGACTGCTCTAGTTATGTGGAGCTTTTGATGAGCCATAAACTGAATTTCCCTGGTTCTGAGATTATGTTCTCTTCAAACAACACGCCAGACATGGAATACGCCTATGCGTGTGAATTGGGTGCGACCATTAACTTGGATGCCTTTGAAGATATTGAACATCTAGAGCGTGCAGCAGGTATTCCAGAAATCATCTCTTGTCGTTACAATCCTGGAGGCGTTTTTGAACTGGGGACAGACATCATGGACAATCCTGGAGAAGCCAAGTTTGGCATGACCAAGGATCAGCTCTTTGAAGCTTTTGCCATCTTGAAGGAAAAAGGAGCTAAGACTTTTGGGATTCACTCCTTCCTAGCGTCCAATACCGTAACCCATCTCTATTATCCAGAGTTGGCGCGTCAGCTTTTTGAATTGGCTGTTGAAATCAAGGAAAAGTTGGGTATTTCGCTAGACTTTATCAATCTTTCTGGCGGTATTGGTGTCAATTATCGTCCAGACCAGGAGCCGAACGATATCGCCTTGATTGGTGAGGGAGTTCGTAAGGTGTATGAAGAGGTCCTTACGCCAGCAGGTCTTGGTCAGGTTAAGATTTTTACCGAATTGGGTCGCTTTATGTTAGCACCTCACGGTGCTTTGGTCACAAGAGTTACTCATAAGAAGAAAACCTACCGTACCTATCTAGGTGTGGATGCATCAGCAGTCAACCTTATGCGTCCAGCTATGTATGGAGCCTACCATCATATTACTAACGTGACCCATCCAGATGGGCCAGCTGAAGTGGTAGATGTGGTTGGTTCACTCTGTGAAAACAATGATAAATTTGCAGTGAATCGCGAACTGCCTCATACAGAAATCGGTGATTTGCTGGTAATTCATGATACAGGTGCCCACGGATTTTCAATGGGCTACCAGTACAATGCCAAACTTCGTTCTGCGGAAATCCTCTATACCGAAGAAGGCAAAGCCCGTCAAATCCGCCGTGCAGAGCGCCCTGAGGACTATTTTGCAACCTTGTATGGTTTTGATTTTGAAGAATAAAATGATAAGTAATTGAAAATGAAATTGAAAAACAGATTGCTTTCTAAAAAATAGGCAAAAATCTTGTTTTTCTTTCAAGTCATGATATAATAAAACTATAAAACGTTTTCAAGGAAGGTAACGATATGTCTGAAGAAACAATTGATTATGGACAAGTGACAGGAATGGTGCATTCGACAGAAAGCTTTGGGTCAGTAGATGGGCCTGGTATTCGCTTTATTGTCTTTTTGCAGGGCTGTCACATGCGTTGCCAGTATTGCCACAACCCTGACACTTGGGCTATGGAGTCCAATAAGTCACGTGAACGGACGGTAGATGATGTCTTGACTGAAGCCTTGCGTTACCGCGGTTTCTGGGGGAATAAGGGTGGGATTACAGTCAGTGGAGGAGAAGCCCTCTTGCAGATTGATTTCTTGATTGCCCTCTTTACCAAGGCCAAAGAACACGGAATCCACTGTACCTTGGATACCTGTGCACTGCCTTTCCGTAATAAACCACGTTACCTTGAGAAGTTTGACAAACTCATGGCTGTTACTGACTTAGTTCTCTTGGATATCAAGGAAATCAACGAAGAACAGCACAAGATTGTCACTAGCCAAACCAATAAAAATATCTTGGCTTGTGCCCAGTATCTATCAGATATTGGAAAACCTGTCTGGATTCGCCACGTGCTAGTTCCAGGTTTGACAGATAGAGATGATGACTTGATTGAACTTGGTAAGTTCGTCAAGACCCTCAAAAATGTGGATAAGTTTGAAATTCTACCTTATCACACTATGGGTGAGTTCAAATGGCGTGAATTGGGAATTCCATATTCCCTCGAAGGGGTTAAACCACCAACAGCAGATCGCGTCAAGAACGCTAAGAAACTCATGGATACCGAAAGTTACCAAGACTATATGAAACGTGTACATGGATAAAAAAGAAGCCTGATGGAAACATCGGGCTTTTAAATTTACACAAATATAGATAATTAAATGAAACAAAATTTTATACTCTTCGAAAATCTCTTCAAACCACGTCAGCGTCGCTTTGTCGTATATATGTGACTGACTTCGTCAGTCTTATCTACAACCTCAAAACCGTGTTTTGAGCAGCCTGCGGCTAGCTTCCTAGTTTGCTCTTTGATTTTCATTGAGTATTAAATCTTTTTTACTCTCTAAATTCTGAAAAAAATCCGAAAATGAGTGTATAAGATATAGTTACTTTTAGAAATATTAAATAGAATAGGAGAACATCTATGGAACAAAGTATTACCATTAAAAATTTATGTAAGTCGTATGGCCAAACTCAAATTTTAAAAGATATTTCTTTTGAAGCAAAAGCAGGTAGAGTGACTGCTTTCCTGGGTCCAAATGGAGCTGGTAAAAGTTCAACCTTACGTATTTTATTAGGATTAGACAAAGCAACATCTGGTCTTACCAAAATTGGAGATCAAACTTATAAGGAATTAAAATTTCCTCTAAAGACTGTAGGAGCTTCATTTGACAGTGTAGGAGCTCCTGATGATCGGACTGTTTATCAACATTTGAAAATTGTTGCTGCTAGTAATGGGATATCCAGTCAGCGAATTGAACAAGTCTTGGATATGGTGGATATTAGTCATAAGAAAAAATCTAAAATTGGGAAATTATCATTAGGAGAAGGACAACGCTTGGGAATTGCAACAGCTCTATTAGGAAATCCTCAATATCTGATATTGGATGAACCGACTAATGGGTTGGATCCAAGAGGAATTCGGTGGTTTAGAGAGTTTATAAAAAAACAAGCTCAAGAAGGGAAGACCGTCTTACTGTCATCTCATATATTATCGGAAGTGGAAGCAGTAACAGATGATGTAGTTATCATAAATAAAGGAAAAGTTCTTATAAAAGGGACTTTACAAGAAGTGATGAAAAATCTTTCTTCACTAGAGGAAGTCTTCTTTAGTTTAACAGAGGGAGGGAAGTGACATGGCACTTATTTACTCTCTTCATTCTGAAATATTGAAATTACTTTATAATAGAGCTACTCATGTTGTACTATTCTTGATACTGGTATTTCAAACGTTTTTAGCAAATATTGGTGCTTCTCAAATTGTTTCAGTTGGTATCCATGCTACACCAGAGACAAATCCAGATTTAGCAGAGGCCTTACCTCCTATTGAATTTTTAGGTTTTGATGTCACTTTATTTGGTGTTTTTATTATGATTATCCTAGGCTCAATTTACGGAGCCGAGGAATACAAAGGCTTGGCTATTCGTACAAGCCTCCTCTCTGTTACAAATCGAAGTACTTTCCTAGTTTCAAAAACATTAGTTTGGCTTATATTTTCTTTTATCATTTCCTTTCTATCAATATTCTTGACAATTAACATGACACATTATGTTTTAGGACAAGATGGCTTATTGCTTTTTTTACTAAATGGAACAGTTTGGTTCTATATATTTTTAGCCAGTATAGCTTGGACTTTGTTGGGACTGCTGGCCTATATTATGGCTTTGACATTTAAAACAGCCATTGTTCCTCTATTATTTTTGCTTCCTCAAGTCTACAATTTAGGAACATTCTTAGCAAACTATATATCGGTTGCAAAATTTCTTCCAGTTGCATTGGGGCAAGGATTGATTGCTACATCTCCTCAAATTTTAGAACATAATAGTTTACAACATATTTTATTTTTACTTTGTTGGAACTTCTCATTCTTGGCTTTAGCAATTTACCGCTTACTCAAGTCAGATATTGGAGGAGGTGAATAAGTTGAAAGAACAACTTAAAAGTGAGTATCTCAAGTTTATTATGAATCCTTGGCACTGGTTGATTATAGGTGCTCTATTACTGTGTATTCCGGCGATGGTTGTTTTTTTAAATAGTAAGCCAGACCAGTTGACTCTACAGTTTGTTTTGGAACAGCTACTGCAAAGTCTCTATTTAGGACAGGCAGGTTTCGTTAGTCTAGCGGTTCTATTTATAGGTCAAGAATTTACAGGTTCTAGCCTTCGTACCAGTTTTCTTACATGTCCAAATCGTTTGAAATTTATAATCTGTAAACTAGCTATTGTATTATGTGTGGAAATTGTATTATTGGTCGCTGTAATATCATTATGTATACTAATCGCCCAAGGATACTACAATATCAATCTTTTGAGTAATATTAAACATGTTCTGACAATCCTATTTCCAGCATGTATTTCTATTCTAACCTTCTCTCTTTTAAGTGGTATTTTTGTATTTATTTCCCAGTCTTTTATCTTAATTTTGGGAATCAGTTTATCCCTTTTATTGGGGTTGGGACAAATGTTACTACAATTCAGTTCTTTTTTTAGAAATTTACCATTACTAGCTAGTATGAATTGTTTTTATACCCATCCCTTGTCGCTTTATTATCCAGTGTGGCAAGGCTTAGGGATACAAATAGTTTGGTTATTAATTGTTTTTCTATTTGCTACATTGATACTTATAGGAAGAAATGTACGCTAAAGACAGGGGATGTCCTGTCTTTTTCTTGGTTAGTGCTATAATATAGTTAGGAGGGTGAGTTATGGCTTATAAAATTTTGGTGGTAGATGATGATCTCGCTATTCTTCGCCTAATAAAAAAAGTACTAGAATATGAAAAATATGAAGTAGTCATACGAAATAAGATAGAAGAGATTGATCTTTGTGATTTTACAGGCTTTGACTTGATTCTATTAGATATTATGATGCCTGTTAGTGGTTTAGAGATCTGTCAGATGATTCGCGAACAGATAACTGTTCCTATCTGTTTTATAACTGCTAAGGATATGGATGAAGATTTAGTAGCTGGAATTAATGCAGGTGCTGATGATTATATTATGAAGCCCTTTAGTATGCAAGAATTGTTAGCACGTGTTAAAATGCACTTACGTCGTGAAGAACGGATTAAAGGAAATGTTCATCAAATAAAGATTGGGAAGCTTATACTATATACGGATAGTAAGGAACTATTTGTAAACGATGATAAGATTGCTCTGACAAGGAGGGAATTTGACATAGTGAATCTTTTGGCAAGCAACCCAAGTAAAATATATTCTATTGAGGAAATTTATAATTATCTATATCCACAAAGTTCAGAAGCGCTCTTACGTTCGGTTTCAGAGTACATTTATCAAATTCGTCAAAAGTTGAAACCTTATCAATTAAATCCAATTAAAACCTTATACGGTGGAGGATATCAATGGGTAGAATCAAAAGTTTTAGACAATTAATTCGAGAAACCTGTTGGAGAATTATTTGGCAGTTTAGTCTTGGCTTACTAATGGCCTATCTTATTCCCTTAGCTTCAGTATCTATACAAATAAATGAAGATGGGAAAACTTTAAACAATAGTGGTGTTCTATCAATCTTTTTTAATGTGTCATCATGGATATATATTTGTGTTTTATTGATTGTTCTAATAAGTTATCACATTGGAAAATTGTTGAAAAAACTGAGTTATGAAATGACTTTGATTTATGAAAATAGTATGTGGTTGAAGAAGGAATGTACAGAAAGTTTAACGGTTAAAGAATTTCGCGAGACAGGAAATCGGATTATTGTGATGCAAGATAGAATTCGACAATTAATAGTTAATGAGAAACAGCAGAAGGAAGATTTGATGTTTCAGGTTTCAGCAGCTTCTCATGATTTAAAAACTCCCTTAACCATTATTAGGGGAAATGTGGAATTTTTGCAGACGATAACTGAAAACGACCAATCTCAAGAATGCTTAGCAGATATAGAAAGAGCTAGTCAACAGTTACTAGATTATTTCAATCAATTGATTCACTATTCTAAAACCTATTATGATGATGAGACAGGTTGGACGGAGTATTCCTCTTCAGATTTTATCAATGAATTAGAGAAAGAAGTCTCTTTTTTGATAAAAAATCAGATGAAGTTTTCTTTTGAACAAAATGTGAAAGGAACTGAAAACTATTATATAAATCAATCTCTTCTGATTCGTGCCATACAAAATATTTTAACAAATGCTTTGGAATACGCTGATAAACAGAATCCTAAAATTAAAATTAGAGTAGAGCAAGAGGGGAAGGAATTGAAAATAGGTATATGGAATAATGGTTCGGAATTTCCAGAGGAAGTTTTAACTAATTTTGGAAAGCTCTTTTATCGTATGGATAAAGCTAGATCGTATAAAGAGCAACATTATGGTATTGGACTAAGTTTTGTATGTAGAGTTGCAAAACTACACAAAGGCCGAGTTGAGCTTAGAAATAGAGACGAGGGAGCAGAAGTTTTAATAACTGTGAATTGTATTAAATCATAGTGATTTACTTGTTAATTTATGATTGAATAGTTTTTATATGTGAGCTTTTAAACTATTTAACTTTTTCGACTAGTATAAGATGTAACGGTAGATAATAAAAACGAATGATGATATCTAGTTGATGAAAACTATTTATCATTCATTCGTTTTTTAATTATTGGATAATTTACGTAGCTTTATCTCGAACGTTGTTTTCCAGCGTTGCGATTTTTATGTTTTTTCTTGCTTGTGATAGCAGTTGGTTGTCCAGGGGTAACGTCTTTTCGTCCACTTGGTGTAGAGAAAGTACTTGCTTTTGGTGGGTTCTTTGCCAGTTCTTCACGGACTTTTTTGCGAAGTTTTGGACGAACGATATAGTTGACGATAAACTGTTGGAGAATCATCATGAAACCACCGACAACCCAGTAAAGTGTGACACTGGCTGGTGAAATGAGGGAGAAGACAACAATCGTGATTGGGCTCACGTAAGCCATTTTCTTGATTTGTTCTCTTTGCGTTTCGTCTTCTACTCCGTGAAGTGAAAGGAGCGATTGAAGATAGTAAAGGACACCTGCGCAGGCAACCAAAATCATACTTGGAGAACCTAGAGGAATGCCTAGGTAGCTTGCTTGAGCAACCCCTTCAGTATGTTGGGCAGCAAAGTAGATAGCTGAGAAGAAAGGCATTTGAAGGAGGATAGGGAAACATCCTACACCACCAAACATGCTGATGCCGTGTTCTTTTTGAGCGGCAAAGAGAGCTTGTTGGGCTTCGAGTTTTTCTTCTTGAGTAGTCGCTTCCTTGAGACGTGTTTGGTGTGGCTCAAGGACGTGCTTGAGGGCGTTCATCTTTTCAGAGTGAAGCGTTGCCTTCCATGATTGGTAGATACCAAGTGGCAAGATAATCAAGCGCACGATAATGGTTACGATAATGATAGCGACACCGAAGCCTAGACCTTTATCAGTAGCGAAGTACTTGATAGCTTCTCCCATCGGAGCACCCAAGAAATCCCAAACGGGACCAATTGGCTTACCTGTTGCTTTATCAATCTGAACGCAACCAGTCAAGACTAGCAACATAGCCACTCCCATAGCTGAGAGTGCAAAACGTTTAATAGATTTCACTGTTTTTATTCCTTCTTTAAAAATTATACCTTTCTATTCTACTGTTTTTTTACAAAATATACAATAGTTCTAGAGACCTAATTTGCGATTTTAAAGTCAGGGTAGGGAGGAAAGTTGCTTAGTTTGACATCTAAGTAGCTGACTTTTGAAAAAGGTGTGGGTCCTTTGCGGATTTCTTGGATAAATTTTGCCATGGTAGCAGATGAGTCTGCTTGGGCTAAAATTTCTACTGTGCCATCGTCGTTATTCCATACTCGACCTGTGATGCCACCAATTTCAAGTGCCAAGCTGTAAACACCCCAACGAAAGCCGACACCCTGTACCCTACCTTGGGCAATCATTCTAACCTTTTGCATACCAAACCCCTTTGATTGTGTTATAATATTTCTATGACTATTATAACCTCAAAAGCCAATTCTGTGGTAAAAAATGCCAAGAAATTACACCAAAAAAAATACCGCAAGTCTGCCTATTTGATTGAAGGCTGGCACTTGTTTGAAGAAGCTGTTCAAGCTGGAGTGACGATTGAGAAAATCTTTGCCTTAGAAAGTTATCGAGAACAGTTAGTTGCTTTTCCGCAAACTGTCTGGGTATCAGAGGATATTTTGCTAGATTTGGCGGATTCTCAGACTCCACAGGGAATTGTTGCGGTGGTTCAAAAAGAAGAAGTAGAACAAACTGACTTTAGTCAGGGCAAGTTCTTGTTTTTGGAAGATGTGCAAGATCCTGGTAATGTGGGAACGATCATTCGAACTGCGGATGCAGCAGGTTTTACTGGAGTGATTGTTTCAGATAAATCGGCAGATACCTACAGTCTCAAGACTTTACGTTCCATGCAAGGCAGTCATTTTCATCTGCCTATTTACCGGATGTCTAATCAAGTGCTTCTCGAGAAAGCTAAAAAGGCAGGTATACATGTGCTGGCGACAACCCTATCTAAAGATTCTGTTGATTACAGAGAACTGCCTCCTATAGAAAATTTTGTACTAGTCATGGGAAATGAGGGTCAAGGAATTAGTTCCCTCATGGCTGAAAGTGCAGATCAATTGGTCCATATTAGCATGAAGGGGCAGGCCGAGAGTCTCAATGTTGCCGTTGCGGCCGGTATTTTAATTTTCCATTTAAGCTAATTTTAACTTTCTTTGTTATAATCAAGGAAAGATGTTCATAGAAAAGGAGAAAAGATGAATCACACTATTATTCACGACCGCGCAGGTCTCAATCAATTTTACGCTAAAGTCTATGCCTTTGTTGGTCTGGGGATCGGATTATCCGCTTTAGTATCAGGTCTTATGTTGACGGTCTTTCAATCTCAGTTGGTTTACTTTTTGATGCAGGGACGCCTCTGGTTGACCATTGCAACCTTAGCAGAGCTAGCTCTGGTCTTTGTTGCCAGCAGTATGGCTTCAAAGAATAGTCCAGCTGCTCTTCCAGTATTTTTACTTTACTCTGTATTAAACGGCTTTACCCTCAGTTTTGTGGTGGCCTTCTATACTCCAGGTACAGTTTTATCTGCCTTTGTGTCGAGCGCCCTTCTCTTCTTTGTCATGGCGGCAGTTGGCATGTTCACCAAGAAAGATTTGAGTGGCCTTGGTCGGGCTATGATGGCGGCTCTTATCGGTTTGCTGATTGCCATGGTAGTTAATATTTTCTTGGCTAGTGGTTTCTTTGATTATATGATTAGCGTAGCCATGGTTTTGGTTTTCTCAGGGCTGATTGCTTGGGACAACCAAAAAATTCGCTATGCCTATGAGCAATCACAAGGTCGTGTAGCGACAGGTTGGGTTGTGTCAATGGCTCTTAGTATCTATCTTGATTTTATCAATCTTTTCCTAAGTATTCTACGTATCTTTGGTCGCAATGACTAGAAGGTCCCTAACATCAGTGTTCGAAGGAGCACTGATTTTTTCGTATTTGCTCTTTCCTTTTCTTGAAAATAGGTGTATAATGCTTTTAACTAATTTTTGAGGAGTAGTTTATGAAGAAAAGTTTTATTCATCAACAAGAAGAGATTTCCTTTGTCAAAAACACTTTTACCCAGTATTTGAAAGATAAGTTAGAAGTTGTCGAAGTTCAAGGTCCTATCTTGAGTAGGGTCGGCGATGGTATGCAGGACAACTTATCAGGTGTGGAGAATGCCGTATCGGTCAAGGTTCTCCAAATCCCTGATGCTACTTATGAAGTGGTGCACTCCCTTGCTAAATGGAAACGCCATACTTTGGCTCGTTTTGGTTTCGGTGAGGGAGAAGGTCTTTTTGTCCACATGAAGGCCCTTCGTCCAGACGAAGATTCGCTGGATGCGACCCACTCTGTTTATGTTGACCAGTGGGACTGGGAGAAGGTTATCCCAAATGGTAAACGGAATATCGCTTATCTAAAAGAAACCGTTGAGAAGATTTACAAGGCTATTCGCCTTACTGAGTTAGCTGTTGAAGCCCGCTATGACATTGAGTCTATCTTGCCAAAACAAATCACTTTTATCCACACAGAAGAGTTGGTAGAACGCTACCCAGACTTGACACCGAAAGAGCGTGAAAATGCTATTTGTAAAGAATTTGGAGCAGTCTTCTTAATCGGTATCGGTGGTGAATTACCAGACGGTAAACCGCACGATGGACGTGCACCAGACTACGATGACTGGACAAGTGAGTCTGAAAATGGCTACAAGGGTCTAAATGGTGATATTCTTGTCTGGAATGAGTCTCTGGGTGGAGCCTTTGAGTTGTCTTCTATGGGAATCCGTGTAGACGAAGAAACGCTTCGCCGTCAGGTTGCCATCACAGGTGATGAAGACCGTTTAGAATTGGAATGGCACAAGGCTTTGTTGAACGGCCTATTCCCATTGACAATCGGTGGAGGAATTGGACAATCTCGGATGGCCATGTTCCTACTTCGCAAGAAACACATCGGAGAGGTGCAAACAAGTGTTTGGCCTCAAGAAGTCCGCGATACTTACGAAAATATTTTGTAGAGAATCGAACCGCAAGGTTCGATTTTCTTTCTCTTTTCGCCCATAATTTGGTATAATAAACGGTATGAAAATCGTATCAGGAATCTATGGGGGACGTCCCCTCAAGACACTAGAAGGAAAGACGACAAGACCTACTTCGGATAAGGTTAGGGGAGCCATTTTTAACATGATTGGTCCCTACTTTGAAGGGGGACGAGTCTTGGACCTGTATGCAGGTAGTGGTGGTCTATCTATCGAGGCAGTCTCGCGTGGCATGTCCAGCGCTGTTTTGGTGGAGCGCGACCGTAAGGCTCAGGCTATCGTGGCTGAAAATATTCAGATGACCAAGGAAGTTGGAAAATTTCAACTCCTCAAGATGGATGCGGAACGAGCCTTGGAACAGGTATCTGGGGAATTCGACCTCATTTTCTTAGACCCTCCTTATGCCAAGGAACAAATCGTAGCAGATATTGAAAAAATGGCTGAGAGAGAGCTTTTTTCTGAAGATGTTATGGTGGTTTGTGAGACAGATAAAATGGTAGAACTTCCAGAAGAAATTGCCTGCCTGGGTATCTGGAAGGAAAAAATTTATGGAATTAGTAAGGTGACAGTTTATGTCAGATAAGATTGGCTTATTCACAGGCTCATTTGATCCGATGACAAATGGGCATCTGGATATCATTGAACGGGCGAGCAGACTCTTTGATAAGCTCTATGTCGGTATTTTTTTTAATCCCCACAAACAAGGATTTCTTCCTATCGAAAATCGTAAACGGGGGTTAGAAAAGGCTTTGAAACATTTGGAAAATGTTGAAGTTGTGTCTTCTCATGATGAATTGGTGGTTGATGTCGCAAAAAGACTGGGGGCTACTTGTCTAGTGCGTGGTTTGAGGAATGCAGCGGATTTGCAATATGAAGCCAGTTTTGATTACTACAACCATCAGCTGTCTCCTGATATAGAGACCATATATTTACATAGTCGACCTGAACATCTCTATCTCAGTTCATCAGGCGTTAGAGAGCTTTTGAAATTTAGTCAGGATATTGCTTGCTATGTTCCTGATAGTATTTTGGAGGAAATAAGAAATGAAAAAAAAGATTAGATGGCCCTTATATGTCATTGCGGCCTTAATTGTGACTTTCTTGGCATTTGTAGTGCCCTTGCCCTATTATATAGAGGTTCCAGGTGGTTCGGAAGATATTCGCCAAGTCCTTAAAGTCAATGACACAGAAGATAAGGAAGCTGGTGCCTATCAATTCGTTACGGTTGGTGTCCAGCGCGCTACTTTAGCCCATATGATTTATGCTTGGTTGACGCCTTTTACAGATATTCGTAGTGCCCAAGAGACTACAGGTGGTTCTTCCGATGTTGAATTTATGCGGATTAATCAATTCTACATGCAAACATCGCAAAATATGGCCAAATATCAAGGGCTAAAAACAGCTGGTAAAGATATCGAACTCAAATACCTTGGGGTTTATGTCTTGACTGTGACGGATAATTCGACCTTTAAAGGGATTCTCAACATCTCTGATACGGTCACAGCAGTCAATGATCAAACCTTTGACAGTTCCAAAGACTTGATTGATTACGTCAATTCTCAAAAACTAGGGGACTCCGTCAAGGTCACCTATGAAGAGGATGGGCAAACCAAGTCTGCAGAAGGTAAGATTATCACCTTGGAAAATGGCAAAAATGGAATTGGAATCGGCTTGATTGACCGTACGGAAGTGACCAGTGATGTCCCAATTCGCTTTTCAACAGCCGGTATCGGCGGACCAAGTGCTGGTCTCATGTTTAGTCTGGCCATCTATACCCAGATATCTGACCCTGGCCTTCGAAATGGCCGTATCGTTGCCGGTACAGGAACCATTGACCGCGATGGGAATGTGGGGGACATTGGAGGTATTGATAAGAAAGTTGTAGCTTCGGCTAGAGAAGGTGCTGCTATTTTCTTTGCTCCAGATAACCCTGTTAGCGAAGAAGAACAAAAAGCACATCCTGATGCGAAAAACAACTACCAAACAGCCCTAGAAGCAGCTAAAACAATCAAGACAGATATGAAAATCGTGCCAGTTAAAACCCTACAAGATGCAATTGATTACTTGAAAAACAATCCCTAGTTTTAAGTTAAGTTTCCAAACTAGCGCACAAACAGAGAAGATGGTATAATAGTCAAATGGTTCAATTATTATTCACTCTAAGCAGTCACATGCTCTTTATTTATGTGAGTTTTTACCTTTTAAAGAATCTTGTTAGATGGGAAAAAGTCTTAAAAGTAACAGCTGAGAACACAGGAAAAGTTCGTTTATTAGTAGCCTTTTTTAGCATTGTCATGGGCTATATCATGAGTTCTTTCTTTATCAGTCTATATCAGTTGTGGCAAGAAGCGCTTAGAGGATTATTATAAAATCAAATGTAAAGGAAATAAGTATGGAAAAAATTGTGGTTCAAGGTGGCGATAATCGTCTGGTAGGAAGTGTTACGATCGAGGGAGCAAAAAATGCAGTATTGCCCTTGTTGGCAGCGACAATTCTAGCAAGTGAAGGAAAGACTGTTTTGCAGAACGTTCCTATCTTGTCAGATGTTTTCACTATGAATCAGGTGGTTCGTGGTTTAAATGCCAAGGTGGATTTTAATGAAGAAGATCATCTTGTTGAGGTGGACGCGACTGGCGATATCACTGAGGAAGCTCCTTACAAGTATGTCAGCAAGATGCGTGCATCTATCGTTGTCTTGGGACCAATTCTTGCCCGTGTAGGTCATGCCAAGGTATCCATGCCAGGTGGTTGTACGATTGGTAGCCGCCCTATTGATCTTCATTTAAAAGGTCTGGAAGCTATGGGGGCTAAGATTAGTCAGACAGCTGGTTATATCGAAGCCAAGGCTGATCGCTTACATGGAGCTCATATCTATATGGACTTCCCAAGTGTTGGTGCTACTCAGAACTTGATGATGGCAGCGACTCTAGCTGATGGGGTGACAGTGATTGAAAATGCTGCGCGTGAGCCTGAGATTGTTGACCTAGCCATTCTCCTCAATGAAATGGGAGCTAAGGTTAAGGGTGCTGGTACAGAGACCATTACCATTACCGGTGTTGAGAAACTTCATGGTACGACTCACAATGTAGTCCAAGACCGTATCGAAGCCGGAACCTTTATGGTAGCTGCTGCCATGACTGGTGGTAATGTCTTGATTAAAGACGCTGTCTGGGAGCACAACCGTCCCTTGATTGCCAAATTGCTTGAAATGGGAGTGGAAGTGACAGAGGAGTCTGAAGGAATTCGAGTTCGATCTCAACTAGAAAATTTAAAAGCTGTTCATGTGAAAACCTTGCCCCACCCAGGTTTTCCAACGGATATGCAGGCCCAATTTACAGCCTTGATGACCGTCGCAAAAGGGGAATCAACTATGGTGGAGACAGTTTTCGAAAATCGTTTCCAACATCTAGAAGAAATGCGTCGCATGGGCTTGCACTCTGAGATTATCCGTGATACAGCTCGTATTGTTGGTGGTCAACCTTTGCAGGGGGCAGAAGTTCTTTCAACTGACCTTCGTGCCAGTGCTGCCTTGATTTTGACAGGTTTGGTAGCACAAGGAAAAACTGTAGTTGGTAAATTGGTTCACTTGGATAGAGGTTACTACCGTTTCCATGAGAAGTTGGCACAGCTAGGTGCTAAGATTCAGCGGATTGAGGCAAGTGATGAAGATGAATAAGAAATCAAGCTACGTAATCAAGCGTTTACTTCTAGTCATTTTGGTACTGTTTTTAGGTGCTCTAGCCCTAGGTATCGGCTTAATGGTAGGTTATGGAATCTTGGGCAAGGGTCAAGATCCATGGGCTATCCTGTCTCCAGCAAAATGGCAGGAATTGATTCATAAATTTACAGGAAATTAGGCTGGAGAACCAGTCTTTTTCTAGAGATAAGGAGAAAAATGGATAAAAAAACAAGACAGACACTGATCGGGCTGCTAGTGTTATTGCTTTTATCTGCGGGAAGCTATTATATCAAGCAGATGCAGTCGACAGCTAATAGTCCTAAAACAAAGGTTAGTCAGAAAAAACAAGCGTCTGAAGCTCCTAGTCAATCATTGGCAGAAAGTGTCTTGACAGACGCAGTCAAGAGTCAAATAAAAGGGAGTCTGGAGTGGAATGGCTCAGGTGCTTTTATCGTCAATGGTAATAAAACAAATCTAGATGCCAAGGTTTCAAGTAAGCCCTACGCTGATAATAAAACAAAGACAGTGGGCAAGGAAACAGTGCCAACCGTAGCAAATGCCCTCTTGTCTAAGGCTACTCGTCAGTACAAGAATCGTGAAGAAACTGGGAATGGTTCGACTTCATGGACTCCTCCAGGCTGGCATCAGGTTAAGAATCTAAAGGGTACTTATACCCATGCGGTCGATAGAGGTCACTTGTTAGGCTATGCCTTAATCGGTGGCTTGGATGGTTTTGATGCCTCGACAAGCAATCCTAAAAACATTGCTGTTCAAACGGCCTGGGCAAATCAGGCGCAAGCCGAGGATTCGACTGGTCAAAACTACTATGAAAGTATGGTACGTAAGGCCTTGGATAAAAACAAGCGTGTCCGTTACCGTGTAACCCTTTACTACGCTTCGAATGAGGATTTGGTTCCTTCAGCTTCACAGATTGAAGCCAAGTCTTCAGACGGAGAGTTGGAATTTAATGTTCTAGTTCCCAATGTTCAAAAAGGGCTTCAATTGGATTACCGAACTGGAGAAGTGACTGTTACTCAGTAAAATATAACATAAACTCCTATGTCACTTGTGGATATAGGAGTTCTTTCTTACTAGTTTAAGCAGGGCTACAATAGACACTGATACTCAATGAAAATCAAAGTGCAAACTAGGAAGCTAGCCGCAGCTTGCTCAAAGCACAGTTTTGAGGTTGCAGATAAAGCTGACGTGGTTTGAAGAGATTTTCGAAGAGTATGGGAAAAATAATATGTACTGGACTATATTTTGTGATATAATAAAGGATAAGATACTATTTTAGGAGAAGAACTATGGAAGACCCAAGTAGTCAGAATTTGTTGCTACAATTTGTTTTATTGTTTATCTTGACGGTGTTAAATGCCTTTTTCTCAGCCACAGAAATGGCCATGGTGTCACTAAATCGTGCGCGGGTTGAACAAAAGGCAGAAGAAGGAGATAGACGCTATATCCGTCTGCTGAAGGTACTAGAAAATCCTAACCACTTTTTATCAACCATTCAAGTAGGGATTACCCTGATTACAATCTTATCAGGGGCGAGTTTGGCAGAAACTCTGGGACGAGAAATTGCATCTTGGCTTGGAAATGGCGAAACAGCTTATGCCGTAGCAAGTTTTCTATCTTTAGCATTTTTGACTTATATTTCCATCGTTTTTGGGGAATTATACCCTAAGAGAATCGCTCTTAATCTAAAGGATGCCTTGGCGATTCGTACAGCGCCAGTTATCATTGGGCTGGGGAAACTAGTTAGTCCCTTTGTTTGGCTCTTATCTGCATCTACCAATCTCTTGAGTCGCTTGACTCCGATGACCTTTGACGATGCTGACGAAAAAATGACCCGTGATGAAATTGAGTACATGTTGACAAATAGTGAAGAAACACTAGATGCTGACGAAATTGAGATGTTACAAGGGATTTTTTCACTAGATGAACTGATGGCCAGAGAAGTCATGGTTCCTCGAACGGATGCCTTTATGGTCGATATTCAGGATGATAGTCAAACCATCATCCAAAGTATTTTAAAACAAAATTATTCTCGTATCCCTGTCTATGATGGAGACAAGGATAACGTGATTGGAATCATTCACACCAAGAGTCTCCTTAATGCGGGCTTTGTGGACGGTTTTGACAATATTGTTTGGAAGAAAATCTTACAAGATCCACTTTTTGTTCCTGAAACTATTTTTGTGGATGACTTATTAAAAGAACTGCGCAATACTCAAAGACAAATGGCAATCTTGCTGGATGAATACGGTGGGATGGCTGGTTTGGTGACCCTAGAAGACCTCTTAGAGGAAATCGTTGGGGAAATCGATGACGAAACAGATAAAGCGGCAATAGATGTTCATCAAATCGGTGAGGATACTTACATTGTTCAAGGTACCATGAATCTCAATGATTTTAATGACTACTTTGATGTTGAACTGGAAAGTGATGACGTTGATACCATCGCTGGTTACTATTTGACAGGAGTTGGGACCATTCCAACGACTGAGAAACTCAGTTATGAATTAGTCAGCCAAAACAAACAGCTTATCCTTACCAATGATAAAGTGAAAAATGGACGCGTTACCAAGGTAAAAGTCCAAATTACCGAAGTTGAAATAGAAGAAGAAACAGAGTAAACTAGAGGCTTTTGTCACCAGGTGTGACGAAGCTTTTTCAGTTGATTTCAAAAGGAAATTGTGTCCTCGAAAAACTCAGCCCCAAACTTGCCCCAAAAGTTTTTTAAAGTTATACGTATTTATTCAAGGAAAAAGAAAAAAGCCCTTTAAATTGGGCTTTCTGTTTAAATGAAACCTGATAAATCAAGTTAAAGAAGGCGGTAGACGGATTTGAACCGACGATCAAGCTTTTGCAGAGCCGTGCCTTACCACTTGGCTATACCGCCTTAACGTTTATTATTATACCTTGAAAATGATTTTCAGTCAATAGCTTTTTCAGATTTTTTGTATCAATAAGCCTAAATATTCTGAAAATTCGTTTACTTTTCTTGAAATCTATGATATAATTGATGATAACCTATACTTTATTTATAAGAGGAGTAAATAAATGAAAAAAAGTCAAGTGCTTGCTGTAGCGGGAGCTACCTTATTAGCGTCAGGAGTTCTAGCTGCGTGTTCAAACACTAGTTCAAATAATGCTAAACTAGCAAAAGATTACCAATATGTTTATCAAACAGATCCAGAAACCTTGGATTATATCGTCAGCAATATCGATTCAACATCATTCGTCACAACAAATGCTGTAGATGGTTTGTTGGCTAATGATAAATATGGTAACCTGGTTCCTTCTATTGCTGAATCATGGACAGTTTCAAAAGATGGTTTGACTTATACCTATAAAATCCGTAAGGATGCTAAATGGGTGACAGCAGAGGGAGAAGAATACGCTCCTGTAACTGCTAAAGACTTCGTTACTGGTTTGAAACACGCCGTAGATGGAAAATCAAAAGGACTTTCAATCGTTAGCTCTTCTATTAAGGGATTAGAAGCCTATATCAAGGGTGAAACAAGCGATTTTTCAACCGTTGGAGTAAAAGCGCTTGATGATCAAACACTAGAATATACTTTGAACCAGCCAGAAACTTTCTGGAATGACAAGACCACTAGTGGTATTTTGATGCCGGTTAATGAAGAATTCTTAACTTCAAAAGGGGAAGGTTTTGGTGCCCCAACCGATGCTAACTCTATTCTTTATAACGGTCCATTTGTCTTAAAATCTGTAACTCCAAAATCATCTATCGAGATGGCTAAAAATGATGCTTACTGGGACAAAGAAAATGTAAAAATTGAGAACGTTAAGTTCACTTTCTGGGATGGTAAGGACCAAGATGTGATTGCTAAAGGTTTTGCCGATGGTCAATATAGCAAGGCCCGTATCTTCCCTACAAGTTCTACATATGAAAAATATGCAGCTGACTTTAAAGATAACATTTACTTTAATGAACCAGGTGCGGGTGTTGCAACTGTCAGCTTGAATTATGGCCGTACAACCTATAACCACACTGCCAAAACAAGTGATGCTCAAAAGACATCTACTCAGAAAGCATTGCTAAACAAGGAATTCCGTCAAGCCTTGAACTTTGCTGTCGATCGCAATTCTTACTCAGCTCAAACAAATGGTACTGATGGAGCTGCAGTAGCCATCCGTAATACGTTTGCACCTTATAATCTTCAAGTTGGTAAGAAAACATTTGGTGAATTGGTACAAGATAGCTTGGCTAAGACAAATTCTTCTACTTGGTCAAACGTGTCTCTAGCAGATTCTCAAAATGGACTTTACAATGAAGAAAAAGCGAAAGAAGTCTTTGCTAAAGCAAAATCAAGCCTACAAGCTGAAGGTGTTGAATTCCCAATCCACTTGGATGCCTTGGTTATCCAAGAATCAACAGCGGTTGTAAACCGTGTTCAATCATTGAAACAATCAATTGAAAAAGTATTGGGTTCAGATAATGTTGTTGTAGACTTACAACAAATGACTCAAGCAGAAGCTTTACCAATTTCATTTAGCGCTCCAACAGCTAAAGAGCAAGACTGGGATATCCATACCTTGCTAGGATGGAACCCTGACTATCAAGATCCTTCTACTTTCTTGGATCAATTCGTCCTTAAGGGAGGAAGCACTCGTCTTTACCTTGGTATTGACCAAAACACAGATGCATCAGTAGTAAGCAAACTTGGTTTAGCTGACTATGGAAAATTACTTGATGACGCAAACAGCGAAAACCAAGATGTTCAAAAACGTTATGAAAAATACGCGGTGGCACAAGCTTGGTTGACTGACAATGCTTTGACAATTCCAGTAATGGCTTCTCCAAAAGAAACAGCCGTTTCATATGTTTCAAAAGTTCTACCATTTAGCTCTTCATATTCAGTAGCCGGCCTTAAAGGTGAAAATTCAGGATACTTGAAGTACACTGAAGTTGGTGAAAAAGCAATCACCAAAGAAGAGTATGAAAAAGCTCGTGAAAAATGGTTGAAAGAAAAGACTGAGTCAAACGAGAAAGCTCAAAAAGAATTGGCAAGTCATGTGAAGTAAATAATTTTCAATAGAACTTTCTCTCCATGAGGAGAAGGTTCTTTTGGGATTTTTAAAGGAAATGATATGAAAAAATATATTTTTATGCGTGTTTTGCGGTCATTGGTTTCTATCTTCTTAGTAACAACCTTGACTTACACGATTATCTATACAATGGTTCCTCGAAAATTGATTTTCAAACAGGATACCAACTATAACAAGATTGCTACAACTGCTGATAAACGTGATAACTATGAGAATACCGTTTATGAGCGTATGGGCTATATCGAGTACTACGATACCAAAGAGTTGCAAGAAAAAGCTAGCCAGATGGATGCTTCTGTAACAGTTGAAGCCAATGATACCAACAAGGCTATCTATGAAAAATACATCAAACAAATCGGTCATGGTTGGACCCTGGGAGAATTTACTGAAAGTGGCCAATTCTACGCTACACGTGAAATTCCAATTTTTGAACGTGTGTTTAAATTCTATGCAAACTTGCTTGATATCGACCACACAAACAAGATTCAGGACCCAGAAAATCCAAATTTGGAGCGTTATTTGCGTTTTGAAAATGATCCCGCTATCGGCTGGTCTCTGGTAGGTTCAGGGACTAAACACAAGTACCTCTTGTACTTCAATAGTCAGTTCCCATTTGTTCACCAAAACTTTGTGAACTTGAATTTGGGTGATTCATATCCAACTTATGCTAATACTCCTGTGCTTCAAGTTATCACACAAGGACAAGGTCAAACTAAGACATCAGAAGTGCAATTCCCAACTGGTAAGAAAACATCTTCAGTTAATATCTACTCAAGAACCTACAAATCGCCTAGTCAGGCTGATTCTCGTGAAGTAGCTAACTATGGGAAAGATGACCCATATACTGCAACTGAAAGCAACTACCAATATCCTTCTATGATTGCTAGCTCTGCAATCGTTGGATTGATCGGTTTGGTGATTTCTTATGCGATTGCCGTGCCACTTGGTTCAGCTATGGCTCGCTTCAAGAACACTTGGATTGATAGCTTCTCAACAGGGGCTTTGACCTTCTTGATGGCTCTTCCAACCATTGCTTTGGTTTACATTGTTCGTTTGATTGGATCATCAATTGGTCTTCCAGATTCATTCCCTATCTTGGGTGCTGGAGATTGGCGTTCGTATGTTTTACCAGCAGTTATCCTTGGTTTATTGGGTGCTCCTGGTACCGCTATTTGGATTCGTCGTTACATGATTGACTTGCAATCACAGGATTTTGTTCGTTTTGCTCGTGCAAAAGGTTTGTCTGAAAAAGAAATTTCAAACAAACACATCTTTAAAAATGCCATGGTTCCGCTGGTTTCAGGGATTCCTGGTGCTGTTATCGGGGTTATCGGTGGTGCAACCCTTACTGAAACAGTCTTCGCCTTCCCAGGTATGGGTAAAATGTTGATTGACTCTGTAAAAGCATCTAATAACTCTATGGTCGTAGGTCTTGTCTTCATCTTTACATGTATTTCTATCTTCTCACTTCTTTTGGGAGATATTTGGATGACTATTATTGACCCACGTATTAAATTGACTGAGAAAGGAGGCAAATAATGTCTACAATCGATAAAGAAAAATTTCAGTTTGTAAAACGTGACGATTTTGCCTCTGAAGCCATTGATGCGCCAGCTTATTCATACTGGGGTTCAGTGTTTAGACAATTTATGAAGAAGAAATCAACTGTAGTCATGTTGGGAATCTTGGTAGCTATCATTTTGATGAGTTTCATCTACCCAATGTTTTCTAAGTTTGATTTCAATGATGTCAGCAAAGTGAACGATTTTAGTGCTCGTTATATTAAGCCAAATGCTGAGCATTGGTTCGGTACTGACAGTAACGGTAAATCGCTCTTTGACGGTGTTTGGTTCGGAGCTCGTAACTCTATCCTCATTTCTGTGATTGCGACAGTGATTAACTTGGTTATCGGTGTCTTTGTCGGTGGTATTTGGGGAATTTCGAAATCAGTAGACCGTGTGATGATGGAAGTTTATAACGTCATCTCAAACATCCCATCTCTTTTGATTGTCATTGTCTTGACTTACTCAATCGGAGCTGGATTCTGGAATCTGATTTTTGCAATGAGTGTAACAACATGGATTGGGATTGCCTACTCAATTCGTATCCAAATCATGCGTTACCGTGACTTAGAGTACAACCTTGCTTCACGCACACTCGGAACTCCAACATACAAAATTGTCATTAAAAATATCATGCCACAATTGGTATCTGTTATTGTTACGACTACATCACAAATGCTTCCAGCATTTATCTCCTATGAAGCCTTTCTGTCATTCTTTGGACTTGGATTGCCTATTACAGTACCAAGTTTAGGTCGATTGATTTCAGATTATTCACAGAACGTAACAACAAATGCATACCTCTTCTGGATTCCATTGACAACTCTTGTCTTGGTATCCTTATCCCTTTTCGTAGTTGGTCAAAACTTAGCGGATGCTAGTGATCCACGTACACATAGATAGGAGTAGAAATGACAAAAGAAAAAAATGTAATTTTGACTGCTCGCGATATTGTCGTGGAATTTGACGTTCGTGACAAAGTATTGACAGCCATTCGCGGCGTTTCCCTTGAACTAGTTGAAGGAGAAGTATTAGCCTTGGTAGGTGAGTCAGGATCAGGAAAATCTGTTTTGACAAAGACTTTCACAGGTATGCTTGAAGAAAATGGTCGCATTGCCCAAGGTAGCATTGACTACCGTGGTCAAGATTTGACAGCTTTATCTTCTCACAAGGATTGGGAACAAATTCGTGGCGCTAAGATTGCGACTATCTTCCAAGATCCAATGACTAGTTTGGACCCAATTAAAACAATTGGTAGTCAGATTACAGAAGTTATTGTAAAACACCAAGGAAAAACAGCTAAAGAAGCGAAAGAATTGGCCATTGACTACATGAATAAGGTTGGGATTCCAGATGCAGATAGACGTTTTGATGAATACCCATTCCAATATTCTGGAGGAATGCGTCAACGTATCGTTATTGCGATTGCTCTTGCCTGCCGACCTGATGTCTTGATTTGTGATGAGCCAACGACTGCCTTGGATGTGACCATCCAAGCTCAGATTATTGATTTGTTGAAATCTTTACAAAACGAGTACCATTTCACAACAATCTTTATCACCCACGACCTTGGTGTGGTGGCAAGTATTGCAGATAAGGTAGCGGTTATGTATGCAGGAGAAATCGTTGAGTATGGAACTGTTGAGGAAGTCTTCTATGACCCTCGCCATCCATATACATGGAGTCTCTTGTCTAGCTTGCCTCAGCTTGCTGATGATAAAGGGGATCTTTACTCAATCCCAGGAACACCTCCGTCACTTTATACTGACCTGAAAGGGGATGCCTTTGCCTTGCGTTCTGACTATGCAATGCAAATTGACTTCGAACAAAAAGCTCCTCAATTCTCAGTATCAGAGACACATTGGGCTAAAACTTGGCTACTTCATGAGGATGCTCCAAAAGTAGAAAAACCAGCTGTGATTGCAAATCTCCATGATAAGATTCGTGAAAAAATGGGATTTGCCCATCTGGCTGACTAGGAGGAAGGAAATGTCTGAAAAATTAGTAGAAATCAAAGATTTAGAAATTTCCTTCGGTGAAGGAAGTAAGAAGTTTGTCGCAGTTAAAAATGCTAACTTCTTTATCAACAAGGGAGAAACTTTCTCGCTTGTAGGTGAGTCAGGTAGTGGGAAAACAACTATTGGTCGTGCCATCATCGGTCTTAATGATACAAGTAATGGGGATATCATTTTTGATGGTCAAAAGATTAATGGTAAGAAATCGCGTGAACAAGCTGCAGAATTGATTCGTCGTATCCAGATGATTTTTCAAGATCCTGCCGCAAGTTTGAATGAACGTGCGACTGTTGATTATATTATTTCTGAAGGTCTTTACAATCATCATCTGTTCAAGGATGAAGAAGAACGTAAAGAGAAAGTTAAAAATATTATCCGTGAAGTGGGGCTTCTTGCTGAGCACTTGACTCGTTACCCTCATGAATTCTCAGGTGGTCAACGTCAACGTATCGGTATTGCCCGTGCCTTGGTCATGCAACCAGACTTTGTTATTGCGGATGAGCCCATTTCAGCCTTGGACGTTTCTGTGCGTGCCCAAGTCTTGAACTTGCTCAAAAAATTCCAAAAAGAACTTGGCTTGACCTATCTCTTTATCGCCCATGACTTGTCTGTCGTTCGTTTTATTTCAGATCGTATCGCGGTTATTTACAAGGGTGTTATTGTAGAGGTTGCAGAAACAGAAGAATTGTTTAACAATCCAATTCATCCATATACTCAAGCCTTGCTTTCAGCGGTACCAATCCCAGACCCAATCTTGGAACGTAAGAAGGTCTTGAAAGTATATGATCCAGATCAACATGATTATGAGACAGATAAGCCATCTATGGTAGAAATCCGTCCAGGTCACTATGTTTGGGCTAACCAAGCCGAATTGGCGCGTTACCAACAAGGGTTAAACTAATAATGGTTTTATAATTTCCATGTCAACTTTTATGGAAATTATAAACCTTTTTTTGTTGGACTGATTTGAAAGTCTTTGAAAGCTCCTTGAAAGAATTTTCGAAAAATTTTAAAAAATTCTGAAATATTCTTGACAGGTGATGAAAAAGGTGGTAAGATAGGAAACATCAAAAAAGAAAGCAGAAAAAGAAATGAATAAGAGACAAGCTGTAATTATGAATCAAAACTTTTACTTTAGCTACTTTAGATAGTGTTTGTAGACATGTCACCATGGATGCAAACAGTTCAAGCAATTTGTTTGTATCTATGTGGCTAAGATTTTTGATTGTGGTCCATATAGATGAATATCTAAATGGACTAGCAAAGTTATAACTTGTTAGATTATTTCAAGCATCCGTTTAGATAGTATCTAGGCGGTTTTTTGTTTTATACTCTTCGAAAATCAAATTCAAACCACGTCAACGTCGCCTTGCCGTACTCAAGTACAGCCTGCGGCTAGTTTCCTAGTTTGCTCTTTGATTTTCATTGAGTTTTATCTTTTCTGAGAAGGAGTTTCATTATGAAAGTTGTTCGAAAATTACTAGCCCCTCTCTTGGTAGTGGGGATTCTCTTGACCTCTCTGATTAGTTTGCATCAGTTGAAGGCAGATAAGAAAAAAGATGTGTTTCGTATCGGTATTTCGCAATTTATTACCCACCAGTCCTTAGACGCTACTAGAGAAGGGTTTGTGGATGAGCTTGCCAAGCAAGGCTATGCTGAAGGGAAAAATATCGAGATTGATTTGCAAAATGCACAGGGAGAACAACGAAACCTAAAAACGATTTCCCAGCAACTAGCAGAATCTAGTGATGTCGTTCTAGCTATCGCAACGCCTTCTGCTCAGAGCTTGGCTAATACAACACAAACGACACCGGTTATCTTTTCAGCTGTAACAGACCCTGTCAGTGCCAAGTTGGTAGAGTCAAGAGAGCATCCTGGGGGCAATGTAACTGGAACAAGTGATCAGTCATCAGATGCTATCTCAACCCAAATCAATTTGATAAAGAAAGTGTTGCCAAAAGCTAAAACAATTGGAATCCTCTATACTCAGAGCGAGCCAAACTCAGTTGTCCAAAAGGATGAAGCTAAGCGACTTCTGGAAGAAAAAGGCTTTACCGTTGTTGAAAAAACAATCTTGGACAGTAACAATGTCAAAGCGGCAGCAGAGAGTTTGATGGCAGAAGTGGATATGGTTTTTGTACCAACGGACAATATCATTTCGTCAACCATGGAAACAGTTAAGCAGGTTTCTATTAAACACAAGGTTCCAGTATTCGGTGGCTCAACGGAAATGATTGCGGTTGGTGGTTTGTATAACTACGGTACCAATTATGAAGAATTGGGACGGCAGACAGCCCGCATGTTGATTCGTGTCTTAAAAGGTGAGAAACCAGAAAATATAGCAGTTGAGTTGCCTGAAAAACTGGAATTGCATACCAATCAAGAAATGGCAGATGCACTAGGAATTGATATTAGTAAGTTGGAAAGCAAGGAATAGGGAGGTTTAAGATGAGTTTTGTATTATCTAGTTTATCAGAAGGTTTGTTGTGGTCGATTATGGCCATTGGAGTTTACTTGACTTTCCGTATTTTGGATATTGCGGATATGACTGCTGAAGGAGCCTTTCCTTTGGGGGCAGCTGTCGTTGTATCGCAGATACAGGCAGGGACAAATCCTTGGATTGCGACCTTACTTGCTTTGCTGGCAGGTATGGTAGCTGGTCTTGTATCAGGAATGCTCCACACCAAGATGAAAATCCCAGCTCTCTTGACAGGGATTGTGACCTTGACAGGGCTTTATTCCATCAATATTAAAATCATGGGCAGTGTGCCCAACCTTTCCTTGGGAGATTCTTCAACTGTCTTTAAACAATTGGCGAGCTTGGGGCTGACAAATGAAGAAGCTGTTTTCTCATTCAGTTTGGCCTGTCTCCTACTTGTTTGTTTGGTCTTGACTCTTTTGATGAAAACGGAGATTGGATTGGTCTTGCGTTCGACTGGGGACAATATTCCGATGAGTGAGGCTAATGGGGTCAATGTAGACACCATGAAGATTGTTGGTTACATGATTTCAAATGGTTTGATTGCCCTGTGTGGTTCCTTGTTCGCTCAAAATGATGGATTTTCAGACGTAACCTCTGGGACAGGAACCATCGTTGTTGGTTTGAGTGCAGTTATTATTGCAGAAGTTTTGATACACGACTTGACCATTGGAGGTCGCTTGTTATCTATCGGAATCGGTGCCATTGTTTACCGTTTGATTATTTTAAATATCTATGAAATTCCAAATCTAGATCAAAACCTGGTACGTCTCTTTAATGCAATCTTGCTAGCCTTAGTGTTATTTGCACCAGAACTGCAAAAGAGATTAAAGATTCGTGGTTTGAAACTGAGAAATGAATAGGAGGAGAAAGTTATGGCAAGTTTGTTAACACTTGAAAATATTCACAAAACCTTTGAAGCAGGGACGGTCAATGAGAACCATGTCCTCAAAGGATTAGACTTAGAGGTTGAAGAGGGAGATTTTATCTCTGTGATTGGTGGAAATGGAGCAGGGAAATCCACTTTGATGAATATCTTGGCTGGCAATCTATCGGTGGATGAAGGGGACCTTTTATTGGCAGGCAAATCCATTAAAAATCTTAGTGTAAGAAAGAGAGCCAAGGATATTGCCCGTGTTTTTCAAGATCCTAAGATGGGAACAGCTTCTCGTTTGACGATTGAGGAGAATATGGCTATTGCCTTGAGACGTGGGCAGAAGAGAGGGCTTGGTTGGGGCGTGAAGGAGAAGGAGAGAATCCAGTTCCAAGAGGCCTTGAAAGAGTTGAATATTGGCCTTGAAAATCGCTTGAAAGTGGATACCCAATACCTTTCAGGAGGACAAAGACAGGCCTTGACCCTAGTCATGGCAGCTCTGGTGAAACCTAAACTTTTGCTTTTGGGTGAACACACTGCGGCGCTTGATCCGAAAACGAGTCAAATGGTGATGGACTTGACGCAAAAGATTGTGGAACACCATCAGTTGACGACTTTGATGATTACCCACGATATGAACCATGCGATTGAGTACGGCAATCGTATCATTATGCTCTATCAGGGTAAGATAGTGGTGGATGTCAAGGGAGAGGAGAAAAAGCATCTGACGGTTGAAAATCTCATGCATCTCTTCCAGAAAAATAGTGGTCAAAGTCTGGTCAGTGATGAATTGGTTTTGGGATAAAGAAAAAGGCTGAGATCTGGTGTCTCAGTCTTTTATTAGTATAAATGGATAGGCAGAAATATGAAATTAATACTCTTCGAAAATCTCTTCAAACCGTGTCAGCTCTATCTGCAACCTCAAAACAGTGTTTTGAGCAACCTGCGGCTAGCGTCCTAGTTTACTCTTTGATTTTCATTGAGTATAAACTCAGTAAGGAGCCCTCTTTTGCAGAAAAGCAGGGTTCTTTTTGCTATTTATTCCATCCCTGAAAGCGTAAAACAAACTAGTCAGGGTGGCTAGTTTGTGGTATAATGAAAGAGACTCAAAAAGAAACAGGAGAAAAATGATGGATTTACTTTTAGCAATTGTATTGATTGTGCTAGCTTTTCTAGGAGGAGCTCTTGGAGGAATGTACTTGGTTCGTAAGCAAATTGAAAAAGAATTCGCTGACAACCCACGTTTGAATGCTGAAGCAGTTCGTACTCTTTTGAGTGCAAATGGTCAAAAACCAAGCGAAGCTAAGGTACAACAAGTTTACCACCAAATCATCCGCCAACAAAAGGCAGCCCTTGCTAACAATAAAAAGAAAAAATAAATAAGGAAAAGTCTGGGATGAAAGTTCCAGACTTCTCACTATGTTGGCTATGGTTTTAGGGATGAGACTTTTTCCTTGCATTCTATTGATATTTGATTATGATTAAGAGAGATAGTTGTTGATTAGGATGTCATTCAGTTCATAAGGATCAATAATCATAATGAACTATCAATCAGAAAAAAGACTAGAAAGAAGACTGTATGGATAATCGACCAATTGGTTTTTTGGATTCGGGTGTCGGGGGCTTGACCGTTGTGCGCGAGCTCATGCGCCAACTTCCCCATGAAGAAATCGTCTATATTGGAGATTCGGCACGCGCGCCTTACGGGCCCCGTCCTGCTGAGCAAATTCGTGAATATACTTGGCAGTTGGTCAACTTTCTTTTGACCAAGGATGTCAAAATGATTGTCATTGCTTGTAATACAGCGACTGCGGTCGTCTGGGAAGAAATCAAGGCTCAACTAGATATTCCTGTCCTAGGTGTAATTTTGCCAGGAGCTTCGGCAGCCATCAAGTCCAGCCAAGGTGGGAAAATCGGAGTCATTGGAACGCCTATGACGGTACAATCTGACATCTACCGACAGAAAATCAATGATCTGGATCCGGACTTACAGGTGGAGAGTTTGGCCTGTCCCAAGTTTGCTCCCTTGGTGGAGTCTGGGGCTCTGTCAACCAGTGTCACTAAGAAAGTAGTTTATGAAACCCTACGTCCCTTGGTTGGAAAGGTGGATAGCCTGATTTTGGGTTGTACCCATTATCCACTCCTCAGACCCATTATTCAAAATGTCATGGGACCCAAGGTTCAGCTCATCGATAGTGGGGCAGAGTGCGTACGGGATATCTCAGTCTTACTTAATTATTTTGAAATCAATCGTGGTCGCGATGCCGGACCACTCCATCACCGTTTTTACACAACAGCCAGCAGCCAAAGTTTTGCACAAATTGGTGAAGAATGGCTTGAAAAAGAGATTCATGTGGAGCATGTAGAATTATGACAAATAAAATTTATGAATACAAGGATGACCAGGACTGGTATGTCGGGTCCTATGCTATTTTTGGTGGCGTCCGGACGTTGACTGATGAAGACTTGGATTTCCCTCTGGTTGGATTGGCCAAAATCTTTCGAGACGAGGAACGAGGTTTCCCGATTTCAGTTGCTGTTTTACGCTATGGTTCTCGCTACCGTTTATTGTCTTTTGTGGTAGATATCCTCAACCAAGAAATGGGACGTAACTTGGAAGTCATTCAACGTCAAGGGGCCCTGCTCTTGGTTGAAAATGGGCAACTCTTGTATGTGGAATTGCCTAAAGAAGGGGTCAATGTTCACGACTTCTTTGAGACAAACAAGGTTAGAGAAACCTTGTTGATTGCGACTCGTAACGAGGGCAAGACCAAGGAATTTCGAGCTATCTTTGACAAGTTAGGATACGATGTGGAAAATCTTAATGACTATCCTGACTTACCTGAAGTAGCAGAAACAGGCATGACCTTCGAAGAAAACGCCCGCCTCAAGGCAGAAACTATTTCTCAATTAACGGGCAAGATGGTTTTGGCAGATGACTCAGGTCTCAAAGTCGATGTCCTTGGTGGCTTGCCAGGTGTCTGGTCAGCTCGTTTCGCAGGTGTGGGAGCTACTGACCGTGAAAACAATGCCAAACTCTTGCACGAATTGGCCATGGTCTTTGAACTCAAGGACCGCTCGGCTCAATTCCATACAACCCTAGTCGTGGCCAGTCCAAACAAGGAAAGCTTGGTTGTTGAAGCAGACTGGCCAGGCTACATTAACTTTGAACCTAAGGGTGAAAATGGATTTGGTTACGATCCTCTCTTCCTGGTAGGAGAGACAGGCAAGTCCTCAGCTGAATTAACCCTTGAAGAAAAAAATAGTCAATCTCACCGTGCCTTAGCCGTTAAGAAACTTTTGGAGGTATTTCCATCATGGCAAAGCAAACCATCATTGTAATGAGCGATTCTCATGGCGATAGCTTGATTGTGGAAGAAATCCGTGATCGCTATGTAGGCAAAGTTGATGCCGTTTTTCATAACGGCGATTCTGAACTGCGTCCTGATTCTCCCCTTTGGGAAGGCATCCGTGTTGTTAAAGGGAATATGGACTTCTATGCAGGTTACCCAGAACGTTTGGTGACTGAGCTTGGTTCGACCAAGATTATCCAAACACATGGTCACTTGTTTGACATTAATTTCAATTTTCAAAAGTTGGACTACTGGGCTCAGGAGGAAGAGGCCGATATCTGCCTCTATGGTCACTTGCATGTGCCAAGTGCTTGGATGGAAGGCAAGACTCTTTTTCTAAATCCAGGTTCCATCAGTCAACCACGTGGGACCATCAGAGAATGTCTCTATGCTCGTGTGGAGATTGATGACAGTTATTTCAAAGTGGACTTTTTGACACGAGACCATGAGGTGTATCCGGGCTTGTCCAAGGAGTTTAGCCGATGATTGCCAAGGAGTTTGAGACTTTCTTGTTGGGGCAAGAAGAAACTTTTTTGACTCCTGCTAAAAATCTAGCTGTGTTGATTGATACTCACAATGCGGATCATGCGACACTCTTGCTTAGTCAGATGACCTATACCCGTGTTCCTGTTGTGACAGATGAAAAACACTTTGTTGGAACTATTGGGCTCAGAGATATTATGGCTTATCAGATGGAGCATGATTTGAGTCAAGAAATCATGGCAGATACGGATATCGTTCATATGACGAGAACGGACGTAGCGGTCGTCTCGCCTGATTTTACCATTACGGAGGTCTTGCACAAGTTGGTAGATGAGTCCTTCTTGCCGGTTGTGGATGCGTCTGGTATTTTCCAAGGAATTATCACGCGCAAGTCCATCCTCAAGGCAGTCAATGCCCTCTTGCATGACTTTAGTAAGGAATATGAGATTCGATGCAAATGAGAGACAGGATTTCAGCCTTTTTAGAGGAAAAGCAGGGTCTGTCTGCAAATTCCAAGCAGTCTTATAAGTATGATCTAGAGCAATTTTTAGACATTGTAGGCGAGCGGATTTCTGAGACCAGTCTCAAAATTTACCAAGCCCAGCTAGCCAATCTAAAAATCAGCGCCCAGAAGCGAAAGATTTCGGCCTGTAACCAATTTCTCTACTTTCTCTATCAAAAAGGAGAAGTGGATAGCTTTTACCGCTTGGAATTAGCTAAACAAGCTGAAAAGAAGACCGAAAAGCCAGAACTGTTAGACCTAGACTCTTTTTGGCAGGAAAGTGACTATCCAGAGGGTCGCTTGCTAGCACTCTTAATCCTAGAAATGGGGCTCTTGCCGAGTGAGATTTTAGCTCTCAAGGTTGAGGATATCAATCTGGATTTTCAGGTGTTGCGAATCCAGAAGGCTTCCCAACAGAGGATTGTCACCATTCCTACAACCTTGCTTTCAGAGTTGGAACCTTTGATGGGCCAGACCTATATCTTTGAAAGGGGAGGGAAATCCTATTCTCGTCAGTGGGCCTTTCGCCAGCTAGAGTCCTTTGTCAAGGAGAAAGGTTTTCCAGCACTATCAGCCCAAGCCCTACGGGAACAGTTCATTCTCAGACAAATAGAAAAGAAGGTCGATTTGTACGAAATTGCAAAAAAATTAGGATTAAAAACAGTCCTGACCTTAGAAAAATATAGATAATGGATATTAAATTAAAAGATTTTGAAGGGCCGCTGGACTTGCTCTTGCACCTGGTTTCTAAGTACCAGATGGATATCTACGATGTGCCTATTACAGAAGTCATCGAACAGTATCTAGCTTATGTCTCAACCCTGCAGGCCATGCGTCTGGAAGTGACGGGTGAGTACATGGTTATGGCCAGTCAGCTCATGCTGATCAAGAGCCGCAAGCTCTTGCCAAAGGTAGCAGAAGTGACAGACTTGGAGAATGACCTAGAGCAGGATCTTCTCTCTCAAATCGAAGAATACCGCAAGTTCAAGCTCTTGGGTGAGCACTTGGAAGCCAAGCACCAAGAACGGGCCCAGCACTATTCCAAAGCGCCGACAGAGTTGATTTACGAAGATGCGGAGCTTGTGCATGACAAGACGACCATTGACCTCTTTTTGGCTTTTTCAAATATCCTAGCCAAGAAAAAAGAGGAGTTTGCACAGAATCACACGACTATCTTGCGGGATGAGTATAAGATTGAGGACATGATGGTTATCGTGAAAGAGTCCTTGACTGGACGAGATCAATTGCGCTTGCAGGATTTGTTTAAGGAAGCCCAGAATGTGCAAGAGGTCATTACCCTCTTTTTGGCAACCCTAGAGTTAATCAAAACCCAGGAGTTGATCCTCGTGCAAGAGGAGAGTTTCGGAGATATTTATCTCATGGAAAAGAAGGAAGAAAGTCAAGTGACCCAAAGCTAGACTTGATAGAGAGGAAAGATGAGTACTTTAGCAAAAATAGAAGCGCTCTTGTTTGTAGCGGGTGAAGATGGGATTAGAGTCCGCCAGTTAGCTGAACTCCTCTCTCTGCCACCGACAGGCATCCAACAGAGTTTAGAAAAATTAGCCCAGAAGTATGAAAAGGACCCAGATTCCAGCTTGGCTCTGATTGAGACAGGTGGGGCTTACAGATTGGTGACCAAGCCTCAATTTGCAGAGATTTTGAAGGAATATTCCAAGGCGCCTATCAACCAGAGTTTATCTCGGGCTGCCCTTGAGACCTTGTCCATCATCGCCTACAAGCAGCCGATTACGCGGATCGAAATTGATGCCATCCGTGGGGTTAACTCGAGTGGGGCCTTGGCAAAGTTGCAGGCCTTTGACTTGATTAAGGAAGACGGGAAAAAAGAAGTCTTGGGTCGTCCCAACCTCTATGTGACTACAGATTATTTCCTAGATTACATGGGGATAAACCATTTAGAAGAATTACCAGTGATTGATGAGCTTGAGATTCAAGCCCAAGAAAGCCAATTATTTGGTGAAAGGATAGAAGAAGATGAGAATCAATAAGTATATTGCCCACGCAGGTGTGGCCAGTAGGAGAAAAGCAGAAGAGCTGATTAAGCAAGGTTTGGTGACGGTTAACGGCCAGGTGGTACGTGAACTAGCAACGACCATCAAGTCAGGCGACAAGGTCGAAGTTGAAGGTCAACCTATCTACAACGAAGAAAAGGTCTATTATCTGCTTAACAAACCACGCGGTGTCATTTCCAGTGTGACAGATGACAAGGGCCGCAAGACTGTTGTTGACCTCTTGCCCAACGTGAAAGAGCGTATCTACCCTGTAGGTCGTTTGGACTGGGATACATCAGGAGTCTTGATTTTGACCAATGATGGAGATTTTACGGATGAAATGATTCACCCTCGTAATGAGATTGACAAGGTTTATGTCGCGCGTGTTAAAGGTGTGGCCAATAAGGATAATCTCCGCCCCTTGACCCGTGGACTTGAGATTGATGGTAAGAAAACCAAGCCGGCTGTCTATGAGATTCTTAAAGTGGATCCAGTCAAAAATCGCTCTGTGGTGCAGTTGACTATCCATGAAGGGCGTAACCACCAGGTTAAAAAGATGTTTGAAGCTGTCGGTCTCCAAGTGGACAAGTTGTCACGGACTCGTTTTGGACATCTAGACTTGACAGGACTCCGTCCAGGAGAATCCCGTCGTCTTAATAAAAAAGAAATCAGCCAACTACACACCATGGCTGTAACCAAGAAATAATGAAACGAATTTTAATAGCGCCTGTGCGCTTTTACCAACGTTTTATCTCACCAGCCTTTCCACCCTCTTGTCGCTTTGAGCCGACTTGTTCCAACTACATGATTCAGGCTATTGAAAAACATGGCTTCAAGGGTGTTTTGATGGGCTTGGCTCGGATTTTACGTTGCCATCCCTGGTCGAAAACAGGCAAGGACCCCGTCCCAGACCATTTTGCCCTTAAACGGAATCAAGAAGGGGAATGAGGTTGGACAAACAGATTTCAAAATGATAAAAACGCATCCTATCAGGTTTGAGTGAGTCTGATAGGATGCGTTTTATCATGTAAAGATGTGATTGAGTTTGAAGCAACTTATTTCAAAGCTTTTTGTGCGTCTTCAATCATGAGTTTTGTTGATTCTAGACCGCCTCCGCTTAGATACCAGAGGTCTGGTGTTAGTTGGATGATCTTGCCATTTTTAGCAGCAGGAGTTTCAGCGATGAGGGCATTTTCTAGGACACCATCGTTGCTAGAGTTGTCACCACCGATGGCAAGGGTACGGTTGATAACAAAGAGGATGTCAGGATTGATTTCTTTGACACTTTCAAAGCTGACTTCCTGTCCGTGGCGTGAGTCTTCAAATTGAGTATCAGTTGGCTTGAATTTCAAGGTTTGGTACAAGAAAGAGAAACGAGATTGGGCACCAAAGGCTGCCATTTTTCCTTCATTGAGGAGGATAGCAAGGGCTTTTTTGTCAGAACTTTCGTTTTTAGTTGCGACTTCTTGGATGCTCTTGTCTAGCTTGGCCAATTCTTCTTTGGCTTTCTGTGTACCAGTTTCACCAAAGGCGCTTGCTAAGGATTCGATATTAGTCTTGGTAGAAGTCCAGTAGTCATCTTTGCCTGCTTGGAAGAGAACAGTCGGAGCGATTTCGTTGAACTTATCTACGAATTTTTGGGTACGTGGTGAAGCGATAATTAGGTCTGGTTCAAGAGCAGCAAGGGCTTCTAGGTCTGGCTCAACCATAGAACCAACATTTTTAACTTTTCCAGCTAGGTCTTTAAGATAAGTCGGAACAGTTTTTGTAGGCATTCCGACGATATTCTTTTCAAAACCTAAAGCGCGAATAGTATCCGCAGCACCGAGGTCAAAGGTCACAATCTTTTCAGGGACTTTTGAAAGTGTGACTACACCTAGTGAACTTTTAATGGTCACCTCTGTTGGAGCAGAGCTACTTGTCTCCGTTTTATTAGTGCTTGAGTTGGTACTACATGCACCAAGTAGGAGCAAGAAGCTGGCCACTAGGGCAGTAAGATAAAATTTAAGGGATGTTTTCATGATTTCTCCTTTTTAAAATGTGATAACGATGTAGGGAGTCTCTTAGTGATGTTTATTAAGAGACAGAGCTTTCTCTAACAGGGGCTCAGAATGGCTAGCTATAGATACAGATCTTTTTGCCATTGATATCCGCCAGCGTGATGGGAATCTCATAAAGTTGACTGAGCAGGTCGGCCTGCATGATTTGATTTGTCGTTCCTTTGCAAAAGACTTGACCGTCCTTGAAGGCGACAATTTCATCTGCATACTGACTGGCCATGTTGATATCGTGGAGGACGATGATAATGGTCTTTCCGAGTTCCTCCACCAGTCGCTTGAGAATCTGCATCATACTGACGCTTTGCTTGATATCGAGATTGTTGAGTGGTTCGTCCAGCAAGATAAAGTCTGTATCCTGGGCCAGTACCATAGCGATAAAGACCCGCTGGAGTTGTCCTCCAGACAGGCTATCGATGTAGCGGTCTTTTAAGTTGGTCAGTTCTAAATAGTCCATAGTTTCTCGGATTTTTTCCCAATCTTCTGGTCTCAGTAGACCTCGGCTGTAGGGAAAACGTCCAAAACTGACCAGTTCTTCAACCGTCAATTTGGCTTGGTAATTGATTTTCTGCTTTAGGATAGTCAGTTCTTGAGCCAGTTCTTGTGAATTCCAGCTTTCGATTTCACGGCCTTTGATACTAAGAATTCCCTGATCTTTCTTGGTTAGTCTGCTCATGATGGAGAGGAGAGTTGATTTCCCAGCACCATTTGGACCAATGAAGGCTGTCAGTTTCTGAGGACTGACTTCAAGGGTAATGCCTTGCAAAATATCTTGTTTTTGAATGGATTTGCCAATGTTTTCCAGTTTCACTGACGCGCCCTCCTGTAAAGTAAGATAAAGAATAAGAAGCCACCCACACTCTCAATGATCATGCTGATGCGAATTTCCAGTGCAAAGACTCGTTCAATGAGGGCTTGCCCCAAGGTCAAACTGATAAATCCAATCAGAATAGCCACGATAAAGAGCAACTTGTGCCGATAATCTTTGACAATCAGGTAGGTGAGATTGGCCAGCATAAAGCCGAAGAAGGCCATAGGCCCTACCAAGGCAGTGGCCGTTGAAGTCAAAAGCACGATGCCCCAGAGGAGCTCTCTCTGTTCTTTTTCAACATCGAGTCCCAGTATCTGAGCCGTTTCTCTTTGCAGGTGCAAGACATCCAGAATGACTGCTTTTCGAAAGAAAAATATTGTCAAAGCGAGGATGATCAGAGAACCGATGGCTAGGATGGAAGTGTTGAGATGTTGAAAGGAAGCGAAGAGACTGTTCTGCAGTTTATCGTATTCATTTGGATCCATCAGGACTTGGAGGAAGGTACTGATATTTCGAAAGAGACTTCCGAGTGCTAGACAGATTAGCAGAATGAAGACCAGATCTTGCTTCATCAGCGTCTTCAAGTAGCCTTGTAAGGCGAGAAAGAAGAGGGATTGAAGCAAAAGCAAGACTAGAAATTCTAAGATAGGAGACTTCCCAAGTTGAAGAAATTTGCTTTCAAAAACCAGTAGTAGGGTTTGTAGTAGGACGTAGAAGGATTCGATTCCCAAAATACTAGGTGTCAGGAAGCGATTTTCCGTCAGGGTTTGAAAACTAATGGTCGAAATTCCTGTCGCGATGGCTACCAAGAGATAAACAACTATCTTTTGTGAACGCAACTTCCAAGCAAAGGCTGACAAGTGAGTGATGGGCCAAAAGTAGAGGAGACAAGCTCCGATGGCCAGAATAATGAGAAGGCAGAAGAGTTTGCTATGTTTGCTTTTAGACTGCATCTTTTTGTCCCCCTCTCCAGAGAAGTAGGATAAAGACGAGGCTACCGATGATTCCTAGCAAGAGGCTGACAGACAGCTCATAGGGTCGAATCAGAACTCGGGATAGGATATCGCAGGCCAGAACCAGATTGGCCCCAACCAGTACGACCATGAGTTTGGTTTGACTTAGATTATCTCCGTAGCGCTTGCGAACAAGATTGGGAACGATGACCCCGAGAAAAGGCAAGCCACCCACGGTAATCATGGTGACACTTGTCGTTAGCGCAACCAGAAAGAGGGCCAGTTTTTCAAGTAGGGAGTAGGAAATTCCCAAACTTTCACTGGTTTCCTTTCCTAGATTCATGATGGTAAAGGTTTGGGACAATTTCCAAACGGCAATCAGGATAATGAGCCCTAAGAAGAGCCACTCATACTGATGGGTCTGAATCATGGAGAAGGAGCCCTGGGTCCAAGCTGTCATACTCTGAACCAGATTGAAACGATAGGCGATAACTTCTGTCACAGAACCGATAATTCCACTATAAATGATCCCAATCAGAGGCAACATCCACCTTTCCTTTACGGTAAAAATGGTCATAAAGGCTAGGAAGAAGAGAGTAAATACGATGGATGAAACAAAAGCGAAGAGCATCTTTTGGGTCAGACTAGCCGACGGAAAGACAAAGAGGCTCAATACCATTCCCAGTTTGGCGGCTTCAGTCGTTCCAACTGTACTCGGAGCAGCAAACTGATTTTGAGTGATAGTCTGCATGAGAAGTCCTGCCATACTCATACTAGAGGCAGTCAGGAGAATGCTAATGGTCCTTGGAAGACGGGACTCTTGAAAGAGAAGCCAGGTCTGCTGGTCGAAAGCAAAGAGCTTTCCCCATGAAAAATCACTGGTCCCAATGCTAATAGAGAGAAAGACTAGGAGTAGAAGTAAGCCAATTAAATAATGAGAAAGTTTCATACCCCATCCTTTTATGTAGATTTGGTATCGAAAGATACCTGCGGATATTACTGTAACACGATTTCTTTAATCTGTCAATAAATTTTCTGACAATTTAATGAATAAAACAAGGAGAGAGTACCAGGACCTTCTCCTCTGTTCTCCTATTCTAAAATGTTTTTGCCTTCTTTAACACGCCAACGATAATCTGATAAAATAATATCTTCGAGGGAGTAGCTAGCCTTCCAATCAAGATATTTTTTAGCTTTTGATGCGTCTGCTAGGACGCTGGCTGGGTCACCAGCACGGCGAGCAACAATTTCGTGTGGTATTTTTTGATTCAGTAATTCTTCAGCAGTTTTAAAGATTTCTTTGACGGTATAGCCTTTTTCAGTTCCCAAGTTAAAGATTTGAGAAGAACTGTCTTCTTGAAATAGGTAGTTCATTCCTTTAACATGAGCCTGTGCAAGGTCCAAGACATGAATGTAATCCCGAATACATGAACCATCACGTGTATCGTAGTCATCTCCAAATATTTTTAGGCTATCATTTTGTCCCAATGCGGTCTTGTTGATATTGGGAATGATGTGAGTTGGATTTTTCACTCGCAGACCGTTTGAAGCATCCATTTCAGCCCCAGCTACATTAAAGTAACGGAAAATGACATATTTCCAATCGTAGCGATTGGCCATCCAGTAAATCATTCGTTCACCCATCAGTTTTGTTTCTGCATAAGGGTTGACAGGGTCGAGCAGGGTATCTTCAGTTGCAGGCTTGTCAATACAGTTATTACCATAGAGGGAAGCAGTCGAAGAGAACATGATTTTTTGAATACCAACTTCAGATAAGACTTTGAGAACTTGGTTCATACCAGCAACATTGGCAGTGAAGTATTTGCTTGGGTTTTCAATGCTTTCGCTCACAACAATTTCACCTGCACAATGAAGAACAGCATCAATCTGATTTTCTTCTAAATAAGCTTTTAGGGAACTAGCATCATAAACATCCAGTTGTTTAAAGCTAACACGACTATCTACAGCCGAACGATTTCCTGTAGAGAGATTATCTAGAACATGTACCTGATAGCCAGCATTTAAAAGAGCTTTAACGGTATGGGAGCCAATGTAGCCAGCTCCACCTGTAACAAGAATTGTTTTGGTCATGATTTTTTCCTTTTCCTAGTTTTGTACTATTTTAAAGAAATAAGAAGGCAAAGTCAACTGTTTTCTGCAAATTTCATGAAAAACTGAACAAATATAGCATTGGATTGTTTTTTTGTTTGTGAATTAATAGTTTGGTTTGTCTTGGAATAGTTCTTAGATTTCACCTCACATGCAAGAAAATACAAGCTTTTTCTAAGATACAGTAAGACTAAGATACTAATTTAGAAATCCACCTTCCCGCTATCCTTCTCCTATAAAAAGTGGTAAAATGGATGAAAGAAAGAAGGAACTGAAATGACAACATTATTTTCAAAAATCAAAGAAGTAACAGAACTTGCTGCGATCTCAGGTCATGAAGCGCCTGTTCGTGCCTATCTTCGTGAAAAGTTGACACCGCACGTGGATGAAGTGGTGACAGATGGCTTGGGTGGTATTTTCGGGATCAAACATTCAGAAGCTGCGGATGCACCACGCGTCTTGGTCGCTTCTCATATGGATGAAGTTGGTTTTATGGTTAGTGAGATTAAGCCAGACGGTACCTTCCGTGTCGTAGAAATCGGTGGTTGGAATCCTATGGTGGTTAGCAGCCAACGTTTCAAACTCTTGACTCGTGATGGTCGTGAAATTCCTGTGATTTCGGGTTCTGTCCCTCCACATTTGACTCGTGGAAAGGTTGGACCAACTATGCCAGCTATTGCAGATATCGTCTTTGATGGCGGTTTTGCGGATAAGGCTGAGGCAGAAAGCTTTGGCATCCGTCCTGGCGATACCATCGTACCAGATAGCTCTGCAATCTTGACAGCCAATGAAAAAAATATCATCTCAAAAGCTTGGGATAACCGCTACGGTGTGCTCATGGTTAGTGAGTTAGCAGAAGCTCTGTCAGGTCAAAAACTTGGCAATGAACTCTATCTTGGCTCTAACGTCCAAGAAGAAGTTGGTCTCCGCGGTGCTCATACATCTACAACCAAGTTTGACCCAGAAGTTTTCCTAGCAGTTGACTGCTCACCTGCTGGTGATGTTTATGGCGGTCAAGGCAAGATTGGAGATGGAACCTTGATTCGTTTCTACGACCCAGGTCACTTGCTTCTCCCAGGGATGAAGGATTTCCTTTTGACAACGGCTGAAGAAGCTGGTATCAAGTACCAATACTACTGTGGTAAAGGCGGAACAGACGCTGGCGCAGCTCATCTGAAAAATGGTGGTGTCCCATCTACAACAATCGGTGTTTGCGCTCGTTATATCCATTCTCACCAAACCCTCTATGCAATGGATGACTTCTTAGAAGCGCAAGCTTTCTTGCAAGCCTTGGTGAAAAAATTGGATCGTTCAACAGTTGATTTGATTAAAAATTATTAAACATAAGGGAGGTGGTAGGGATGGTAGAACCAAACCTAGAAAGCCTTGTAAAAGATCTTTACAATCATGCTCGACATGATTTGAGTGAAGATTTAGTTGCTGCTCTCCTAGAGACTGCTAAAAAACTGCCTACTACAAATGAGCAATTGCTGGAAGTTCGTCTCTCAGGCCTGGTCAATCGTGAATTGCTCCTAAATCCCAAACATCCGGCACCTGAGTTGCTCAACTTGGCTCGCTTTATCAAAAGAGAAGAAGCTAAGTACAGAGGAACTGCAGCTTCTGCGATTATGTATGGGGAGCTCTTTAAAATGCTTTGATTCCATTGTGGATCAAAGCATTTTTTATATGGTAGAAAGGCAATTCTTGGTTAGGAAAAGAAAAAAGCCATCCCATTCAGGATAGCTTCTTGGTTCTTAGATTTGTTCAGCGATGACCTTTTCAGCTAGATTCATAGCATGGTCTGATACACGAGTGTAGTGGGAAATGATGTCGATAAAGTTGACCCCAGCTTGTGTTGAACACTCGCCCTTGTTGAGGCGCTTGATGTGGGTCTTTCTGAGAACACGTTCCATATTGTTGATTTCTTTATGGCGTTCAATCAGACTTTGAGCTTTTTCAATATCATTGTTTTCTACACTATCAAGGGCATCCTTGATAAAGCCAGTGGTTTTTTGATAGATATCAGCTAGTTCTTGTAAAGCAGCTTCAGAGAACTCAACATTTTTACGTTGAAGATAGTCGGTCAGATTGATTAGGGCTTCTGCGTGGTCCCCAATCCGTTCCAAATCACGGGATGAATCAAGAATGTTGGTGAGCACTTCACTTTCTTTCTGGCTAAGTGCCTCGCTTGAAAGAGTAATAAGGTAACGAGTCAATTTTTCATCAATGGTATTGATAGCTTCCTCTGTCTTGTGCCCTTTTTCAGCAACCTTTTCATTAAGGTCAATGATGTAGTTGTATGAAAGGTCAAAGGCTTTAGAAGCATAATTTCCTAAGTGAAGGAGTTCTTTTTTGGCATTTCCGAGAGCGATTGATGGTGCTTGTTTAATCAAATGCTCATCAAGATAAAGTGGCTCGTACTTGACAACTTCATCTTCACCAGGGATGAGCTTGGTTACAAAGTAGGCCAAGGCTCCGATGAATGGAAATTGGATAATAGTATTTGTGATATTAAAGGTTCCGTGGGCGAAGGCAATGGTCATTTCTGGAGCCAGATTGAGTGTAGATTCAAACCATTGAATCAAGCCAGTGAAAGGTACAAGGAAGACAATACAGATAACCGTACCAATCACGTTAAAGGCGACATGGGCACCAGCAACACGTTTGGCAGCGATATTGGCTCCAAGAGAAGCAATAATAGCTGTAATGGTCGTTCCGATATTATCACCAAACAAGACTGGTAGGGCACCTTGTAGATCAATCAAACCACTTGCGTAAAGATTCTGTAGGATACCGATAGTTGCGGAAGAAGCTTGAATGAGTAGGGTTAGTCCAGTTCCGACAAAGACACCTAGAATAGGACTCTTACTTAGTTCAACCATATAGTCTCTAAAGACTTGCAGGTCTTTTAGAGGTTCCATTGCACCGCTCATAAGATTGAGAGCGAAGAAGATACCACCTACACCAAAAATGATACGTCCGATGTTATTGATAGAGCGATTCTTGGTGAAGAAGAGACAAATCGCTCCGATGAAAAGCATTGGTAAGGCGTAATCTCCTAGCTTAAAACCGATGATAAAGGATGTAACGGTAGTTCCAATATTGGCACCCATGACAATACCGATAGCTTGACGCAAGGTCAAAAGTCCTGCGCTGACTAGCCCCACTGTAATGACTGTGACCCCAGAACTTGACTGAATTAGCGCCGTCATACCGATACCAACTAGCACACCGAAGAACGGATTGCTAGTGTACTTGTCAATGTAAAAACGAAGGCGATCTCCAGCAGCTTGTTGCAAACCGTCTCCCATGGTCTTGATACTATATAAGAATAGTCCCAGACCACCTAAAAAGTGAAATAAAATTTCCTGCCAATTAATGGACATTTCTTTTTCCTCCGAAAAATAATAACGGAATTTCTCCTATTCTATTTTAAAGGATAAAAGTAAATCTAACAAGTGTTAAGCTAAGATTTTAGAAAGAAAATTCGTTAGAATGGGCCTTGATTATATTAATTTTACCAATTTCTAACCTAGATATAGGTATTTCCTTTTATATATTGACATTTAAAAGAAATATTTTAAAATGAGGGAGGAATTATCTTGGTCCCTGTGATTGGGATAAAAATTTTATAAAGAAAGTTAAGCGCTTTCTTTTGTGCAACAAAATCAATTTTTTAGGAGGAGAAAATGAAGAATCCATTTTTTGAAAGACGTTGTCGTTACAGTATTCGTAAGTTATCAGTAGGAGCCTGCTCGCTGATGATTGGTGCTGTTTTATTTGCTGGTCCAGCCTTGGCTGAAGAAACTGCAGTTCCTGAAAATAACGGAGCCAATACAGAGCTTGTTTCAGGAGAGAGTGAGTATCCAACTAATGAAGCTGACAAGCAGCATGAAGGAGAACAGGCTAGAGAAAACAAGCCAGAAAAGGCAGAAGGAGTAGCGACAGCATCTGAAACTGCTTCGCCAGCAAGCAATGAAGCTGCAACTACTGAAACTGCAGAAGCAGCTAGCGCAGCTAAACCAGAGGAAAAAGCAAGTGAGGTGGTTGCAGAAACACCATCTGCAGAAGCAAAACCTAAGTCTGACAAGGAAACGGAAGCAAAGCCTGAAGCAACTAGCCAAGGAGATGAGTCTAAGCCAGCAGCAGAAGCTAATAAGACTGAAAAAGAAGTCCAGCCAGATGTCCCTAAAAATACAGAAAAAACATTAAAACCAAAGGAAATCAAATTTAATTCTTGGGAAGAATTGTTAAAATGGGAACCAGGTGCTCGTGAAGATGATGCTATTAACCGCGGGTCTGTCGCCCTCGCTTCACGTCGGACAGGTCATTTAGTCAATGAAAAAGCTAGCAAGGAAGCAAAAGTTCAAGCTCTATCCAACACCAATTCTAAAGCAAAAGACCATGCTTCTGTTGGTGGAGAAGAGTTCAAGGCCTATGCTTTTGACTATTGGCAATATCTAGATTCAATGGTCTTCTGGGAAGGTCTTGTTCCAACTCCTGACGTTATTGATGCAGGTCACCGTAACGGGGTTCCTGTATATGGTACACTCTTCTTTAACTGGTCTAATAGTATTGCAGATCAAGAAAAATTCGCTGAAGCTTTGAAGCAAGACGCAGATGGTAGCTTCCCAATTGCCCGTAAATTGGTAGATATGGCCAAGTATTATGGCTATGATGGCTATTTCATCAACCAGGAAACAACTGGAGATTTGGTTGAACCTCTTGGAGAAAAGATGCGCCAGTTTATGCTCTATACCAAGGAATATGCTGCTAAGGTAAACCATCCAATCAAGTATTCTTGGTACGATGCCATGACTTATAACTATGGACGTTACCACCAAGATGGTTTGGGAGAATACAACTACCAATTCATGCAACCAGAAGGAGATAAGGTTCCAGCAGATAACTTCTTTGCTAACTTTAACTGGGATAAGGCTAAGAATGATTACACTATTACAACTGCCAACTGGATTGGCCGTAATCCTTATGACGTATTTGCAGGTTTGGAATTGCAACAGGGTGGTTCCTACAAGACCAAGGTCAAATGGAATGACATTTTAGATGAAAATGGGAAATTGCGCCTTTCTCTTGGTTTGTTCGCCCCAGATACCATTACAAGTTTAGGAAAAACTGGTGAAGATTACCATAAGAATGAAGATATCTTCTTTACAGGTTATCAAGGTGATCCTACTGGCCAAAAACCAGGTGATAAAGATTGGTATGGGATTGCTAACCTAGTTGCGGACCGTACGCCAGCAGTAGGTAATACTTTTACTACTTCTTTTAATACAGGTCATGGTAGAAAATGGTTCGTAGATGGTAAGGTTTCTAAGGATTCTGAGTGGAATTACCGTTCAGTTTCAGGTGTTCTTCCAACATGGCGCTGGTGGCAAAAATCAACTGGCGATAAGTTGAAAGCAAGCTATGATTTTGAAGATGCTTATAATGGTGGAACTTCTCTCAAATTTGCAGGGGATCTTTCAGGTGCGACCAAGCAAGATGTTAATTTGTACTCTACTCGCTTGAAGGTGACAGATACAACCAAATTACATGTTGCCCACAAAGGAGGCAAAGGGAGCAAGGTTTATGTAGAATTTGCAACCAAGAAAGATTATACCTACGGTGATGAAGCTGCCCGTAAAGAATTGACAGTTTCAGATAACTGGACTACCGATGATTTTGATTTGAGTGCCTTGGCAGGTAAAACAATTTACGGTATTAAACTCTATTTTGAAAATGATAAAGATTTAAAAGGTTATCAATTTAACCTGGGGCAATTGACCATCAGCAATAATCAAGATGCTCCACAGGCACCAACCACAGTAGCTGTAGCCAAACAAGTCCTTAAAAATGCCCAAGAAGCGGAAGCAGTTGTGCAATTTAAAGGCAACAAGGATGCAGATTTCTATGAAGTTTACGAAAAAGATGGAGACAGCTGGAAATTACTAACTGGTTCATCTTCTACAACGATTTATCTACCAAAAGTTAGCCGTTCAGCAAGTGCTCAGGGTACAACTCAAGAACTGAAGGTTGTAGCAGTCGGTAAAAATGGGGTTCGTTCAGAAGCTGCAACCACAACCTTTGATTGGGGCATGACTGTAAAAGATACCAGCCTACCAAAACCACTAGCTGAAAATATCGTTCCAGGTGCAACAGTTATTGATAGTACTTTCCCTAAGACTGAAGGTGGAGAAGGTATTGAAGGTATGTTGAATGGTACCATTACCAGTCTTTCAGACAAGTGGTCTTCTGGACAGTTAAGTGGTAGTGTGGATATTCGTTTGACCCAGCCACGTACAGTTGTTAGATGGGTGATGGACCATGCTGGAGCTGGTGGAGAATCTGTAAACGACGGTTTGATGAACACCAAAGACTTTGACCTCTATTATAAAGATGCGGATGGTCAATGGAAATTGGCTAAGGAAGTCCGTGGCAATAAAGCCCATGTTACAGATATTACCCTTGATAAACCAATCACAGCTCAAGATTGGCGCTTGAATGTTGTCACTTCTGACAATGGAACCCCATGGAAGGCTATTCGTATCTATAACTGGAAAATGTATGAAAAGCTTGATACTGAGAGTGTCAATATTCCGATGGCCAAGGCTGCAGCCCGTTCTCTAGGCAATAACAAGGTACAAGTTGGCTTTGCGGATGTACCAGCTGGAGCAACCATTACCGTTTATGATAATCCAAATTCTCAAACTCCGCTTGCAACCTTGAAGAGCGAAGTTGGAGGAGACCTAGCAAGTGCACCATTGGATTTGACAAATCAATCTGGTCTTCTTTACTATCGTACCCAGTTGCCAGGCAAGGAAATTAGTAATATCCTAGCAGTTTCCGTTCCAAAAGATGACAGAAGAATCAAGTCAGTCAGCCTAGAAACAGGACCTAAGAAAACAAGCTACGCCGAAGGGGAGAATTTAGACCTTAGAGGTGGTGTTCTTCGAGTTCAGTATGAAGGTGGAGCTGAGGACGAACTTATTCGCCTAACTCACGCGGGTGTATCAGTGTCGGGTTTTGATACGCATCATAAGGGAGAACAAAATCTTACTTTACAATATTTGGGACAACCAGTAAATGCGAATTTGTCAGTGACTGTCACTAGCCAAGATGAAGCAAGTCCGAAAACTATTTTGGGAATTGAAGTAAGTCATGAACCGAAAAAAGATTATCTAGTTGGTGATAGTTTAGACTTGTCTGAAGGACGCTTTGCAGTAGCTTATAGCAATGACACCATGGAAGAACATTCCTTTACTGATGAGGGAGTTGAAATTTCTGGTTACGATGCTCAAAAGACTGGTCGTCAAACCTTGACGCTTCGTTACCAAGGTCATAAAGTCAACTTTGATGTTTTGGTATCTCCAAAAGCAGCATTGAACGATGAGTACCTTAAACAAAAATTAGCAGAGGTTGAAGCAGCTAAGAACAAGGTGGTCTATAACTTTGCTTCACCAGAAGTAAAAGAAGCCTTCTTGAAAGCAATTGAAGCGGCCGAACAAGTGTTGAAAGACCATGAAACTAGCACCCAAGATCAAGTCAATGACCGACTTAATAAATTGACAGAAGCTCACAAAGCTCTGAATGGTCAAGAGAAATTTAAGGAAGAAAAGACAGAACTCGATCGCTTAACAGGTGAGGCTCAAGAGCTCTTAGCTGCCAAACCAAACCATCCTTCAGGTTCTGCCCTAGCCCCACTTCTTGAAAAGAACAAGGCCTTGGTTGAAAAAGTAGATTTGAGTCCAAAAGAGCTTGCAACAGCGAAACAGAGTCTGAAAGATCTGGTTGCTTTATTGAAAGAAGACAAGCCAGCAGTCTTTTCTGATAGTAAAACAGGTGTTGAAGTACACTTCTCAAATAAAGAGAAGACTGTCATCAAGGGCTTGAAAGTAGAACGTGTTCAAGCAAGTGCTGAAGAGAAGAAATACTTTGCTGGAGAAGATGCTCATGTCTTTGAAATAGAAGGTCTAGATGAAAAAGGTCAAGACGTTGATCTCTCTTACGCTTCTATTGTGAAAATTCCAATTGAAAAAGATAAGAGAGTGAAGAAAGTCTTCTTCTTACCTGAAGGCAAAGAAGCAGTAGAGTTGGCTTTTGAACAAACAGATAGTCATGTCATCTTTACAGCACCACACTTTACACATTATGCCTTTGTTTATGAATCTGCTGAAAAACCACAACCTGCTAAACCAGTAGAAAAAGTTATTTCAAGCAAGGAACCAGCTGAAGGTGTCAAGAATTTGGTTGTGGATACTCCGAAACTAGAAGTTGAAGAGACAAGTATCGCCTTCGAACACCAAGAACGACCAAATCCAAATCTCCCAGTCGGTCAACGTCAACTTGTCCAAGCAGGAGTTGAGGGACACATTCGTCGCTTGATTGAAGTAGATAGCCAAGGTAATCGTACCCTTCGCTCTACCGAAGTTTTGAAAGAAGCAAGTCCTGAAATCGTGGAAGTAGGTACTGGTCTAATCCCTGCCAATCCAGCCCCACAAAACACATACCTTCCAAAACCTACTAATCAACCGGCTTCTGATCAACAAAAGGCTCCTAAATTGGAAGTTCAAGAGGAAAAGGTTGCCTTTGATCGTCAAGAGCATGAAAATGCTGAGATGCTAGTTGGGGAACAACGAGTCATCATACAGGGACGAGATGGTCTATTAAGACATGTCTTTGAAGTTGATGAAAACGGTCAGCGTCGCCTTCGTTCAACAGAAGTCATCCAAGAAACGATTCCAGAAATTGTTGAAATTGGAACAAAAGTAAAAACTGAACCAGCAGTAGCGCCTACACAAGAAAAACCAGCCCAAAATACAGCAGTTAAGTCAGAAGAAGCAGGCAAACAATTGCCAAATACAGGAACTGCTGATGCCAATGAAGCCCTAATAGCAGGATTGGCCAGCCTTGGTCTTGCTAGTTTAGCCTTGACATTGAAACAGAAAAAAGAAGATGAAGATTAAATATCGAAAAATCTTGTGAAATCTTTCCTTATATTTCCAAAGTGTGATATAATAGTTTCGAATAAAATAATTAAAGGGGTTTTTGTAACATGGCAAAACTTACTGTTAAAGACGTTGACTTGAAAGGTAAAAAAGTCCTCGTTCGTGTTGACTTCAACGTACCATTGAAAGATGGCGTAATCACTAACGACAACCGTATCACAGCAGCTCTTCCAACTATTAAGTACATCATCGAACAAGGTGGACGTGCAATTCTTTTCTCTCACCTTGGACGTGTGAAAGAAGAAGCTGATAAAGCTGGTAAATCACTTGCTCCTGTAGCAGCAGACTTGGCAGCAAAACTTGGCCAAGACGTTGTTTTCCCAGGTGTTACTCGTGGTGCTGAATTGGAAGCAGCTATCAACGCTCTTGAAGATGGACAAGTTCTTTTGGTTGAAAACACTCGTTACGAAGATGTTGACGGCAAAAAAGAATCTAAAAACGATCCTGAACTTGGTAAATACTGGGCATCACTTGGAGATGGTATTTTCGTAAACGATGCATTCGGTACAGCTCACCGTGCACACGCATCTAACGTTGGTATCTCAGCAAACGTTGAAAAAGCAGTTGCTGGTTTCCTTCTTGAAAACGAAATTGCCTACATCCAAGAAGCAGTTGAAACTCCAGAACGTCCATTCGTAGCGATTCTTGGTGGTTCAAAAGTTTCAGACAAGATCGGTGTTATCGAAAACTTGCTTGAAAAAGCTGATAAAGTCCTTATCGGTGGTGGTATGACTTACACATTCTACAAAGCACAAGGTATCGAAATCGGTAACTCACTTGTAGAAGAAGACAAATTGGATGTTGCGAAAGCTCTTCTTGAAAAAGCAAATGGTAAATTGATCTTGCCAGTTGACTCAAAAGAAGCAAACGCATTTGCTGGTTACACTGAAGTGCGTGACACTGAAGGTGAAGCAGTTTCTGAAGGCTTCCTTGGTCTTGACATCGGTCCAAAATCTATCGCTAAATTTGACGAAGCTTTGACTGGTGCGAAAACAGTTGTATGGAACGGACCTATGGGTGTATTTGAAAACCCAGACTTCCAAGCAGGTACAATTGGTGTGATGGACGCTATCGTGAAACAACCAGGAGTTAAATCAATCATTGGTGGTGGTGACTCAGCTGCTGCAGCGATCAACCTTGGACGTGCAGATAAATTCTCATGGATTAGTACGGGCGGAGGTGCTTCAATGGAACTTCTCGAAGGTAAAGTATTGCCAGGTTTGGCTGCACTTACAGAAAAATAATTTCAGCCCGTTAGTCTCTACAAAATCCTGATTTTGTAGAAAAAGGAACAAAACTGAAACGTTAACAAAAAGGTGGCTATGTCACCTTTTTGTGTTAGTGTAGGTATTTGTGACGCGGTGGTGGAGCATCAATGGAACTTCTTGAAGGTAAAGTTCTTCCAGGACTTGCAGCCTTGACAGAAAAATAAGATTTTATAAATAAGTCAAAGAAGAGAGGGATGAAAGTTCCTCTTTTCTTTTGCTTAAAATAAAAACGCTTCCTCTCAACTATTGCTCATAAAATCAGCCAATTTATGATAAAATGGAAATAGAAAGTTGAGATTATGAGTTATTTTAAAAAATATAAATTCGATAAATCCCAGTTTAAACTTGGTATGCGAACCTTTAAAACAGGTATTGCTGTTTTTCTAGTTCTCTTGATTTTTGGCTTTTTTGGCTGGAAAGGTCTTCAAATTGGTGCTTTGACAGCTGTGTTTAGCCTGAGGGAGAGTTTTGATAAGAGTGTTCATTTTGGGACTTCGCGTATTTTAGGAAATAGTATCGGTGGCCTCTATGCCCTTCTCTTCTTCCTATTAAATACCTTTTTCCACGAAGCTTTTTGGGTGACCTTGGTTGTTGTTCCAATCTGCACCATGTTAACCATTATGACAAATGTAGCCATGAATAACAAAGCAGGTGTTATTGGTGGTGTAGCAGCTATGTTAATCATTACCCTATCGATTCCGAGTGGCGAAACAATTTTGTACGTATTTGCGCGTGTATCAGAAACGTTCATGGGAGTTTTTGTCGCAATTCTCGTAAATTACGATATTGATCGTATTCGGCTCTTTTTAGAGAAAAAAGAAAAATAATGTTACATTTTATAACATTATCAATTGACGTTTGTCTTTTTTTAGACTATAATAGACAGAAAGAAGGAAATTGTAAATGAAGGAAAAAGAATTTCGCCGAAATATGGCTGTTTTTCCTATCGGCAGTGTTATGAAGTTGACCGATTTATCGGCGCGTCAGATTCGTTATTATGAAGATCAAGAGTTGATTAAGCCTGATCGAAACGAAGGGAACCGTCGCATGTATTCCTTGAATGACATGGATCGTCTGCTTGAAATCAAAGATTATATCTCTGAAGGTTATAATATCGCTGCCATTAAGAAAAAATATGCTGAACGTGAAGCGAAATCCAAGAAAGCGGTGAGTCAGACTGAGGTGCGTCGTGCACTTCATAATGAACTCCTTCAACAGGGTCGCTTTGCTTCAGTACGGTCACCTTTTGGTCGCGGTTAGGCAACCGCAAGTAGTCATACATTAAGGAGAAAACTCATGCCAATCACAGCTGCAGATATTCGTCGTGAAGTCAAGGAAAAAAATGTTACCTTTATCCGTCTCATGTTCTCAGATATTTTGGGAACCATGAAGAACGTCGAAATTCCTGCTACAGATGAACAGTTAGATAAAGTCTTGTCAAACAAGGCTATGTTTGATGGATCTTCTATTGAAGGTTTTGTACGTATCAATGAGTCGGATATGTACTTGTACCCTGACTTGGATACATGGACAGTCTTCCCGTGGGGAGATGAAAATGGAAGTGTTGCAGGTTTGATCTGTGATGTCTATACAACAGAAGGTGAGCCATTTGCAGGTGACCCTCGTGGCAATTTGAAACGTGCTCTTCGTCACATGGAAGAAGTGGGATTCAAATCCTTTAATCTTGGACCAGAGCCAGAATTCTTCCTATTTAAGTTGGATGAAAATGGAGACCCAACACTTGAAGTGAATGACAAGGGTGGCTACTTTGATTTGGCGCCTACTGACCTTGCTGACAATACACGTCGTGAGATTGTCAATGTCTTAACCAAAATGGGATTTGAAGTAGAAGCCAGTCACCACGAGGTTGCGGTTGGACAGCATGAAATTGACTTCAAGTACGATGAAGTTCTCCGTGCTTGTGATAAGATTCAAATCTTTAAACTTGTTGTTAAAACCATTGCTCGCAAACATGGACTTTACGCAACCTTTATGGCAAAACCAAAATTTGGTATTGCTGGCTCAGGTATGCACTGTAATATGTCCCTGTTTGATGCAGAAGGAAACAATGCCTTCTTTGATCCAAATGATCCAAAAGGAATGCAGTTGTCAGAGACTGCCTACCATTTCCTTGGCGGTTTGATCAAGCATGCCTACAACTATACTGCTATCATGAATCCAACGGTTAACTCATACAAACGTTTGGTTCCAGGTTATGAAGCCCCTGTTTACATTGCTTGGGCTGGTCGTAACCGTTCGCCACTTGTGCGTGTGCCTGCTTCACGTGGTATGGGAACTCGTCTTGAGTTGCGTTCAGTGGATCCAATGGCTAACCCATACATTGCTATGGCGGTTCTTTTGGAGGTTGGTTTGCATGGTATTGAAAATAAAATCGAAGCACCAGCTCCTATCGAAGAAAATATCTACATCATGACAGCAGAAGAGCGCAAGGAAGCTGGTATTACAGACCTTCCATCAACCCTTCACAACGCTTTGAAAGCTCTGACTGAAGATGAAGTTGTCAGAGCGGCTCTCGGAGAACATATCTATACTAGTTTCCTTGAAGCCAAACGAATTGAATGGGCAAGTTATGCAACCTTTGTTTCACAATGGGAAATTGATAATTATTTAGACCTTTACTAATACTAATATAGAAGAAAGATTGCCTGTGGGCGGTCTTTTTTTCTAGGTCTTCAGACTGATTTTTAGCACTCTTGACAAAAGAGTGCTAATTTTTTGAGTTTTTGTCTTGACATTCTCTTTTAAGGGTGTATAATAGAATCATAAGTTAGCACTTGAACGTATCGAGTGCTAACTGGTCAGACAGAGAGGAGTGATGAGATGGTTACAGAGCGTCAGCAGGATATTTTAAATCTGATTATTGACATCTTTACCAAAACGCACGAACCTGTCGGATCCAAAGCCTTGCAAGAGTCTATTAACTCTAGCAGTGCTACCATTCGTAATGATATGGCGGCTTTAGAAAAGCAAGGTTTGCTTGAGAAGGCTCATACTTCAAGTGGTCGGATGCCAAGTGTTGCTGGTTTTCAGTACTATGTAAAACACTCACTGGATTTTGACCGACTGGCTGAAAATGAGGTTTATGAGATTGTCAAAGCCTTTGATCAGGAATTCTTCAAGCTAGAGGATATTCTGCAAGAGGCTGCTAACCTACTAACAGACTTGAGTGGCTGTACAGTAGTAGCACTAGATGTTGAGCCCAGCAGGCAGCGGTTGACAGCCTTTGATATCGTTGTTTTAGGTCAACATACAGCCTTGGCAGTGTTCACCCTAGACGAGTCTCGAACGGTTACCAGTCAGTTTCTGATTCCAAGGAACTTCTTGCAGGAAGATTTGCTGAAGCTGAAGAGCATCATTCAGGAACGTTTCCTCGGCCACACCGTTCTAGATATTCACTACAAGATTCGGACGGAGATTCCGCAGATTATCCAGCGTTACTTCACAACAACGGATAATGTCATTGATCTCTTTGAACACATCTTTAAGGAAATGTTCAACGAAAATATCGTGGTGGCTGGCAAGGTTAATCTCTTGAATTTTGCCAATCTGGCAGCTTATCAGTTCTTTGACCAACCGCAAAAGGTGGCTCTGGAGATTCGTGAGGGGTTGCGTGAAGATCAGATGCAAAACGTCCGTGTTGCGGACAGTCAAGAGTCCTGTCTAGCTGACCTAGCGGTGATTAGTAGTAAATTTCTCATTCCTTATCGGGGAGTTGGAATTCTAGCCATTATCGGTCCGGTCAATCTGGATTACCAACAGCTAATCAACCAAGTCAACGTAGTCAACCGTGTTTTGACCATGAAGTTGACAGATTTTTACCGCTACCTCAGCAGTAATCATTACGAAGTACATTAAGATTGAAATCATTAAAGGAGGCGAAAATGGCCCAAGATATAAAAAATGAAGAAGTAGAAGAAGTCCAAGAAGAGGAAGTTGTGGAAACGGTAGAAGAAACAACTCCTGAGAAGTCTGAATTGGACTTGGCAAATGAACGTGCAGATGAGTTCGAAAACAAATACCTTCGCGCTCATGCAGAAATGCAAAATATCCAACGCCGTGCCAATGAAGAGCGTCAAAACTTGCAACGTTACCGTAGCCAGGACTTGGCAAAAGCAATTCTCCCTTCTTTGGATAACCTTGAGCGTGCACTCGCAGTTGAAGGTTTGACAGATGATGTGAAGAAGGGCTTGGAAATGGTGCAAGAAAGCTTGATTCACGCTTTGAAAGAAGAAGGAATCGAAGAAATCGCAGCTGACGGTGAATTTGACCATAACTACCATATGGCGATCCAAACTCTCCCAGCAGACGATGACCACCCAGCAGATACCATCGCCCAAGTCTTCCAAAAAGGCTACAAACTCCATGACCGCATCCTTCGCCCAGCAATGGTAGTGGTCTATAACTAGTTTAGAAAACTTGACAAAATTTGTCCGAAACGACAATAAACTATGAAGAAAGATAAAAAAGTAGTTCAGCTTTGCGATAGTGAGCGAAGCAAACCAAAGACGATACTCTTCGCCGTGGCGCTATTTGCGCAAACTTTGAGACCTTAGGCTCAAAGTTTAGTCAAAGAGATTGACGAAGTCAAGCTCTGACGGCGCCGCCACTTAAGAAGAGTATCAAAAAGAAAAATAGAATATAAAATTTAAGGAGAAAAACACATGTCTAAAATTATCGGTATTGACTTAGGTACAACAAACTCAGCAGTAGCAGTTCTTGAAGGAACTGAAAGCAAAATCATCGCAAACCCAGAAGGAAACCGTACAACTCCATCTGTAGTTTCATTCAAAAACGGAGAAATCATCGTTGGTGACGCTGCGAAACGTCAAGCAGTCACAAACCCAGATACAGTTATCTCTATCAAATCTAAGATGGGTACTTCTGAAAAAGTTTCTGCAAACGGAAAAGAATACACTCCACAAGAAATCTCAGCTATGATTCTTCAATATTTGAAAGGTTATGCTGAAGACTATCTTGGCGAAAAAGTAACGAAAGCAGTTATCACAGTTCCAGCTTACTTCAACGATGCTCAACGTCAAGCAACAAAAGACGCTGGTAAAATCGCTGGTCTTGAAGTAGAACGTATTGTCAACGAACCAACTGCAGCCGCTCTTGCTTACGGTTTGGACAAGACTGATAAAGAAGAAAAAATCTTGGTATTCGACCTTGGTGGTGGTACATTCGACGTATCTATCCTTGAATTGGGTGACGGTGTCTTCGACGTATTGTCAACTGCAGGGGACAACAAACTTGGTGGTGACGACTTTGACCAAAAAATCATTGACCACTTGGTGGCAGAATTCAAGAAAGAAAACGGTATTGACTTGTCTACTGACAAGATGGCAATGCAACGTTTGAAAGATGCAGCTGAAAAAGCGAAGAAAGACCTTTCTGGTGTGACTTCAACTCAAATCAGCTTGCCATTTATCACTGCAGGTGAGGCTGGACCTCTTCACTTGGAAATGACCTTGACTCGTGCGAAATTTGACGATTTGACTCGTGACCTTGTAGAACGTACAAAAGTTCCAGTTCGTCAAGCCCTTTCAGATGCAGGTTTGAGCTTGTCAGAAATCGACGAAGTTATCCTTGTTGGTGGTTCAACTCGTATCCCAGCCGTTGTAGAAGCTGTTAAAGCTGAAACTGGTAAAGAACCAAACAAATCAGTAAACCCTGACGAAGTAGTTGCTATGGGTGCTGCCATCCAAGGTGGTGTGATTACTGGTGATGTCAAAGACGTTGTCCTTCTTGATGTAACACCATTGTCACTTGGTATCGAAACAATGGGTGGTGTCTTCACAAAACTCATCGACCGTAACACAACAATTCCAACATCTAAATCACAAGTCTTCTCAACTGCAGCAGACAACCAACCAGCCGTTGATATCCATGTTCTTCAAGGTGAACGCCCAATGGCAGCAGATAACAAGACTCTTGGACGTTTCCAATTGACAGATATCCCAGCTGCACCTCGTGGAATTCCTCAAATCGAAGTAACATTTGACATCGACAAGAACGGTATCGTGTCTGTTAAGGCCAAAGACCTTGGAACTCAAAAAGAACAAACTATTGTGATCCAATCGAACTCAGGTTTGACTGACGAAGAAATCGACCGTATGATGAAAGATGCAGAAGCTAACGCTGAAGCAGATAAGAAACGTAAAGAAGAAGTAGATCTTCGTAACGAAGTAGACCAAGCGATCTTTGCGACTGAAAAGACAATCAAGGAAACTGAAGGCAAAGGATTCGACGCAGAACGTGACGCTGCCCAAGCTGCCCTTGATGACCTTAAGAAAGCTCAAGAAGACAACAACTTGGACGAAATGAAAGCAAAACTTGAAGCATTGAACGAAAAAGCTCAAGGACTTGCTGTTAAACTCTACGAACAAGCCGCAGCAGCCCAACAAGCTCAAGCAGGAGCAGAAGACGCACAAGCAACAGGAAACGCAGGCGATGACGTCGTAGACGGAGAGTTTACGGAGAAATAAAATAGTCCAGTGGACTATTTTATCCCGAACTTGAAAATCGGGCGAGTATAAGAAGAAATCCAGAGGTTGCAACCCAGCCTCTGTTTTTCGATAAAAAGGGACGGAATCTCATTTGTTTGGATTTTGTCTCATCAATATGAAAGAAAGGAATTGAACCCGACCTAGATTGAGGATTCGTTCCGTAATATTAACAGAAAGGAACAAGGGTGTTCGAGTAACTGAACACGGGTTCCCAAATTTCTTACTCAATATAAAAGAAAGGAATTGAACCCGACCTAAATTCTCGGAAAAAAGATAAATCTGTCTAGGAGCATCGCTCCAGCGTCAGATTTCTTATTTTTCAGTCGAATTTTACGGTCTTGGTATCTTGTATGAACAATACTGAATTTTATGATCGTCTGGGGGTGTCAAAAAACGCTTCGGCAGACGAAATCAAAAAGGCTTATCGTAAGCTTTCGAAAAAATATCACCCAGATATCAATAAGGAGCCTGGTGCTGAGGAAAAATACAAGGAAGTTCAGGAAGCCTATGAGACTTTGAGTGACGACCAAAAACGGGCAGCCTATGACCAATATGGTGCGGCTGGTGCCAATGGTGGCTTTGGTGGTGCAGGTGGTTTCGGCGGCTTTGACGGGGCAGGAGGCTTCGGTGGTTTTGAAGATATCTTCTCAAGTTTCTTCGGCGGAGGCGGTGCTTCGCGCAATCCAAATGCTCCTCGTCAGGGGGATGACCTCCAGTATCGTGTGAACTTGACCTTTGAAGAAGCTATTTTTGGAGCTGAAAAAGAGGTTAAATACAATCGTGAAGCAAGCTGTAGTACATGTAATGGCTCAGGTGCTAAGCCAGGAACAAGTCCAGTCACTTGTGGACGCTGTCATGGCGCTGGTGTCATTAACGTCGATACGCAGACTCCGCTTGGTATGATGCGTCGCCAAGTAACCTGTGATGTCTGTCATGGTCGCGGAAAAGAAATCAAAGATCCATGTACAACTTGTCACGGAACAGGTCATGAAAAACAAGCCCATAGTGTACATGTCAAAATCCCTGCTGGTGTGGAAACTGGTCAACAAATTCGCCTAGCAGGCCAAGGTGAAGCTGGCTTTAATGGTGGACCTTATGGTGACTTGTATGTAGTGGTTTCTGTGGAAGCCAGCGACAAGTTTGAACGTGAAGGAACGACTATCTTCTACAATCTCAACCTCAACTTTGTCCAAGCGGCTCTTGGTGATACAGTAGATATCCCAACTGTTCACGGTGATGTTGAATTGGTTATCCCAGAGGGAACTCAGACTGGTAAGAAATTCCGTCTACGTGGCAAGGGAGCTCCGAGCCTTCGTGGCGGTGCAGTTGGTGACCAATACGTTACCGTTAATGTCGTAACACCGACAGGCTTGAACGACCGCCAAAAAGCAGCATTGAAAGAATTCGCAGCTGCTGGTGATTTGAAAGTCAATCCAAAGAAAAAGGGCTTTTTTGACCATATTAAAGATGCCTTTGAAGGAGAATAATACTCTTCGAAAATCTCTTCAAACCGTGTCAACGTCGTCTTGCCGTATATATGTGACTGACTTTGTCAGTCTTATCTACAACCTCAAAACAGTGTTTGAGCAAGCTGCGGCTAGTTTCTTAGTTTGCTCTTTGATTTTCATTGAGTATAAATCAAATACTTTCCCAGACTTTCCGCCGTAATGAAAACACCTGAAACCGTTTGATTTCAGGTGTTCGGAAACTTTGAGACCTAGGCTCAAAGTTTAGGTATGGAACTTCGAAGAAGGTCGCTACCGTCCGTCATTACTTAAGGAAAGTCTTAAAAAATCTATAAACTAAAAAGAGCCAATTGGCTCTTTTTACTTATCTTCCATTTCCTGTGTTTCTTTGATGACAGCTAGTCTAGTTTGGATATCTTTTTCCAAGACCTTAAACTTGTAAGTCAGGTCTTCTTGGTATTCCTTGATGAGTTCTTTTTGCTGGTCAATGATTTGTAGGCTGTTTTGGATAATATCTACATCATCCTTGATAGCTTGAACGCGGTCAGTAGTATTCAAGACTTCATCTGTGATGGTTTGGCGATTTTTTGTGACCAGATAACTTCCGGCTGCAGCTCCTGCAAATAGCAGTAGATTGGATAATTTCATGGCAACTCCTTAGGCGTTTTTGATGGTTTCAGCGACTTGAGCAAGTTTGTCAAAGTCTGGTTCGTGGGCGATAAAATCAATCTTGAGGTCATCGTCCGCACTGTAGCGAGGTACGAGGTGAACGTGGGTATGAAAGACGGTTTGCCCTGCGATTTCTTCACAGTTAGCAATGATATTCATACCAGCAGCCTTGGTAGCTTTCATGACTTTTTGAGCTACTTTTGGTACTTGGGCAAAGAGTTGGCTAGCGCTAGTAGCGTCCATCTCCAAAAGATTGCGATAGTGTTCCTTTGGCACGACTAAGGTGTGTCCTGGTGTCACTTGAGAGATATCAAGAAAGGCAAGAACCTGCTCATCTTCATATACTTTTGAAGCAGGAATTTCCCCTGCAATGATTTTACAAAAAATGCAATCTGACATAAAATCTACCTCTACTGTATTAAATTTTGATATAATATAGCTACATTATACCAGATTTGGAGAAAATATGTTAGAAATTAAAAACCTGACAGGTGGCTATGTTCATGTTCCTGTTTTGAAAGATGTGTCCTTTACTGTTGAAAGTGGGCAGTTGGTTGGTTTGATTGGTCTCAATGGTGCTGGGAAATCAACGACCATCAATGAAATTATCGGCCTCTTGACACCTTATAGCGGTTCTATCAATATCAACGGTTTGACTTTGCAAAAAGATGCGACTAACTACCGCAAGCAAATTGGCTACATTCCTGAGACGCCTAGCCTGTATGAGGAATTGACCCTCAGAGAGCATATCGAAACGGTTGCTATGGCTTATGGTATTGAGCAGAAAGTGGCTTTTGAGCGAGTAGAACCCTTGTTAAAAATGTTCCGTCTGGACCAGAAATTGGACTGGTTCCCTGTTCATTTTTCAAAAGGGATGAAGCAGAAGGTCATGATTATCTGTGCTTTTGTGGTGGATCCGAGTCTTTTCATCGTGGATGAGCCCTTCCTTGGTCTCGATCCGCTGGCGATTGCGGACTTGATTCAGCTTTTGGAAGTGGAAAAGCAAAAGGGTAAGTCCATTCTCATGAGTACCCACGTGCTGGATTCGGCGGAGAAGATGTGTGATGCCTTTGTCATTCTCCACAAGGGGGAGGTGCGTGCTCATGGGAACCTCCAGCAACTCCGCGAAGCCTTTAACATGCCTGAGGCTAGTTTGAATGATATTTACTTGGCTCTGACCAAAGAGGAGGAGTTATGAAAGACTTGTTTTTAAAGAGAAAGCAGGCTTTTCGTAAGGAGTGTCTTGGTTATCTGCGCTATGTTCTCAATGATCACTTTGTCTTGTTCCTGCTTGTTCTGCTGGGATTTCTAGCCTACCAGTACAGTCAACTCTTACAACATTTTCCTGAAAATCATTGGCCTATCCTTTTGTTTGTAGGAATTACCTCTGTTTTACTGTTGCTTTGGGGTGGAATTGCCACCTATATGGAGGCTCCAGACAAGCTCTTTCTCTTGGTTGGAGAAGAGAAAATCAAATTCCATCTCAAGCGTCAAACTGGCATTTCTCTAGCCTTTTGGCTCTTTGTCCAGACCCTTTTCTTGCTATTATTTGCGCCTTTATTTTTAGTAATGGGCTATGGCTTGCCTGTTTTTCTGGTCTATGTGCTTTTATTGGGAGTAGGTAAATATTTCCTCTTTCGTCAAAAGGCCAGCAAATTTTTCACGGAAACTGGACTGGACTGGGACTATGTCATTTCCCAAGAAAGCAAGCGTAAGCAAGTCTTGCTTCGTTTCTTTGCCCTCTTTACGCAGGTAAAGGGAATTTCAAACAGCGTCAAGCGTCGTGCCTATCTGGACTTTATCCTAAAGGTTGTTCAGAAGGTACCGGGAAAGATTTGGCAAAATCTCTATCTGCGTTCTTATCTGCGAAATGGAGACCTCTTTGCGCTCAGTCTCCGTCTTCTCTTGCTTTCTTTGTTGGCGCAGGTCTTTATCGAGCAAGCTTGGATTGCGACAGCAGTGGTAGTTCTCTTTAACTACCTCTTGCTCTTCCAGTTGCTGGCCCTCTATCACGCCTTTGACTACCAGTATTTGACCCAACTCTTTCCACTGGACAAGGGGCAAAAGGAAAAAGGCTTACAGGCTGTAGTCCGAGGATTGACCAGTTTGGTCTTAGTAGTGGAATTAGTTGTTGGGTTGATTACCTTCCAAGAAAAACTAGCCCTTCTAGCCTTACTAGGAGCTGGTTTGGTTTTAATAGTCTTGTACCTACCTTATCAGGTGAAACGTCAGATGCAGGAGTAACATTGCCTATATGACACTAAAAAAGAAGTTGAGTTCAGTTTGTCTCAACTTCTTTTATTTT